>MFLS01000034.1:8977-17960 GCA_001781625.1 Candidatus Kaiserbacteria bacterium RIFCSPHIGHO2_12_FULL_56_13 | reverse complement strand
CGGAGTCCGGTTTCTGGGAACTCGCGAGCGATGCGCTCGCGAAATGTCCGTCTGATGTGAATGTTCGCAGAAACCCCGCCGCCGATGACGAGCGTTTTCGCTCCGGTCTGATTGAGCGCGAGCGCCGTCTTCTTCCACAACACATCCGCCACAGCATTTTCAAACTCATGCGCAATTTGTTTCTTTTGCGCTTCCGTCGGACTGGTATGATATATCATACCGTTTGTTGGGATCTTCGAGAGACTCTTGAGGAGGTACAATACAGATGTTTTGAGACCAGCAAAAGAGAAGTCGCAAGTGTTCGAGTCAATCATTGGCCGCGGCAGTTTAATGTCGGACATCCGATGTCCGACATTCGAAGTTAGGACATCGGATGTCCTAACTTGTTCGGCGAGACGCGAGATTTCGGGGCCACCGGGGTAGGGGAGCCCCAACATGCGCCCCACCTTATCGAACGCCTCGCCGACGGCGTCATCAAGGGTCTGGCCTACGAGCTCGTAGATAAGCCATTTTTTCATGAGTATGAGTTCGGTGTGGCCGCCTGAAATAAGGAGGGCGAGGATAGGCATCTGCACGTCTGTTATCTGTAAACTGTCATCTGTTTTCTTTTGTGCGAGCGCAGCGAGCACATGTCCCTCCATGTGGTTTACGGCGACCAGGGGCTTGTCGTATTCGACCGCGAGCTTTTTCGCAAACTCAATGCCGACCCAGAGCGCGGGTTCGAGGCCTGGGCCTGCTGTGACGGCAATAGCGTCGACTTCTTTTACAGAGATGCCGGCTTGTGCAAGCGCTTCGTCAAGGATGTGAGGCAAGTTTTTCAGGTGTTCGCGTTTTGCAAGCGAGGGGTAGACGCCGCCATAGGGGCGATGCTTCTCTACTTGTGAGAGCAAGGCATCGCCAAGGATCTGAAACTTCGCCGCTTTTTCATTTCCGCTACACTCAAGAATTGCGACTGCCGTCTCATCGCAGGAGGTCTCAATGGCGAGGATCTTCATGTTCAGCCGACGTAAAGGGCATGGGGAGTTGCCACGGGATATGAAAACCTGAAGAGTTTGGGTGCCCGTTGCCGCCGTATTTTCGGGCGATGCTTGAGACATCTATCGAGCCATCGCCTCTGATCGAGACGCCGAGGCCATTGGGGTGCACTGAAACGACGAGTCCGAAGGGAGGCATCTTTTGGTTCAAGGCGTGCCCGATGGCAGATTTAAGAGGCTTGATGGGGGCGGCAGTCGCAAGGAGGACCGTGTGTCCTTCGAAGTGGACAGGGTGAGCGTGCGCGGTCGAGAGCTCTACAAGATGGTTAAAGTAGTTAAGGTATATCTCCGCGCGTGCGATGAGGTCGCCTCGCGCGCGTTCCTCTTCAAGTTCGCGCGCGATCAAATCCCACGATTCAAATGCGTAGGGCTGTACCGAGAGGTAGGCGAGGAGCGCACGCGTCTCGGGAAGGTTAAAGCGATATAAATCGTCGTCCTCAATGTGCTTCAAGAGCTTTGGGACAGGGGTGCCGGGGTGAAAATACTCCCATGCAATAGTTGCTCCTGATCGATTTGCGTCGTAGACGTGCTCGGGCATGCTCTCGACAACCTCTTGCACGCCCTCGTGGTGGTCAAGCACGACAAGAGACCTCGCCGCCTTGAGGATACGATCCATCGCCTCTTGGTGGTAACAAAAATCGACGACGTATACCTCACATCCTTCAATCTCGGCAAGCGGCGGCTCCTGCCGGTATTTCATTGGTATGTACGTAGCCGTATCGGCGAATTTCTTCCATGCCGCATAGGCTCCGCCAAAGCCGTCGGGGCAGTCGGCGTGATAGAGAATAACTATTTGTTTGTGACTCATGGTGCGCGGTGTAGGACTTGAACCTACGACCCCATCCACGTCAAGGAAGTGCTCTACCAACTGAGCTAACCGCGCGATAGTGAGAGATTATCGTGTTTTTAGTGCACATTCAAATAAAAAACACCGTGTAACACACCCGACATATTCTTGACAACTGTACCATACAGGTATTTACTTTGTGCGGTTGCCTTGAACGCAGGAGAGTGCCATGAGGCCTCGGAGCGAAGCATTGCGGATGTTGGGCACGAAATCAAGAAGTATCAAAAGGCATAAGAAGAGGCACGCAAAAGTATCTTCTCTTCCAGAAGAAGTCGGGAGCGTTACTGTGTTGACGCCCATCGGTAACGATCAGGTGCTGGTCCGCACATTCCCACAGAAAGATTCCAAATCCCGATAGTTGTGACGGCGCGCGTTTCCTCAAACGCGCGCCAGTTTCTTTTTGTGACCCCGACGGGAATCGAACCCGTGTTTGCGCCTTGAAAGAGCGCTGTCCTAACCGTTAGACGACAGGGCCGTAGCGAAAATCTAACATCTTTTCGCCTCTTCTCAAAAATGCTAGGGTAGCAAAATTGGAGAGGTGGCAGAGCGGTTGAACGCGCTGGTTTCGAAAACCAGTAGGCTCGAAAGGGTCTCGGGAGTTCGAATCTCCCCCTCTCCGCAACTTCCAGGAAACGGTTCTTGGGGAGAGAGGGTTATAGTCAAGCATGATCACAAATCCTTTTATTAATGCTTTGCGATACTCTTTATCATAGGGTGGGTGGTGACGGCGGTCTAAAAAGGTTGTTGCACTTTTTAACCTGTGCTATCATTGAGTCACGGTCGAATATTGCCAGCTAATTACTGGATGACGACGTTTTTTGTTTTAAGGCGTCGGCATGCATAACCTTCATGGACGAAAACCAGAATCCCAATCCGACGTCAGCAGGCGATCAGCCGGCTACACCGGCTCCGGGGGCTCCTAAAGCCCCGACAGCCCCTGAAGCACCAGCCGAGGGCCAGAACTAATCTCCGGCAATGCAAAGGGCGCGCTTCGAAAGAGGCGCGCCCTTTGTGCTTACACGCTCGGGAGTGCGTTGATTTTCGCGGCCAAGATGAAATCGTTCTCGGAGAGGCCTTTGATAGCGTGCGTCGAGAGCTCGAGCTTCACCCGATTATAAAAGATATGGATGTCGGGATGGTGGTTTTCGCCCTCGGCGATGTCAGCGACTTGCGAGACGAACTCCATCGCATCCATGAAGTTTCTGAATTTGAACTCGCGACCGATACTTTTTGCGTTCTCGTTTAAAATCCATCCCGGCGTTTCTGGCGCATACTTCTCTACCTCCTCGCGAGGGAGTGGCTTTGTTCCTCCCTCACACGGTGCGCATCGCTTCTTTGCAAGCTCGCTCATCGCGCTTTGCACCAGAGGTAAATATCCTCAAGCGCCTTCACGCCGTCGCCCGCCGCGATGTTGTTTTGGTGGTAGAGCTCGTCGGTACAGTCGCCCGCGGCCCAGATGCCTTCGATCGAGGTATGCTGATTCTTTGCATCAATCTTGATGCGGTTGTGCGCGTCGAGCTCAACAAGCCCCTTCGCGAAGTCGGTGTTGGGGAGCATACCGATCTCAATAAAAATGCCGGTCACCGAGAGTTCGCGCGTCTCCTGTGTTCTGAAGTTTCTTACGACGAGACCGCTCACGAACTGGCCGCCCTTCACCTCAACTGGCTCGCTTTCGGTAAGAGCAGTGAAGTTTTTGTGCGCCCTAACCGCCTCGACGGTCGCGACGTCAGCCTTGTCGAACGCGGCACGCCGATGGATTAGCGTTACGTTTTTAGCATACGCGAGGAGTTGCTGTGCAGTTTCAAAACCGGCGTTGCCGCCCCCGACGACCGCGACATCTTGATCGGCAAACAAGGGGCCATCGCAGGAGGCACAGTAGGTAACGCCCTTGTTCTCGAACTCTTGCGCCCCCGGCACAGCAAGCTTTTTGCGGGAGCCGCCGCTTGCAATCAAGGTCGCACGCGCCTCGTAGGTACCCTTCGTCGTTGTAACCGAAAACCCTTGCGCTACCTTGGCGAGTTTTGTCACGCGCTCGCCGATCGCGAGCGTGACCACATTGTCAGCGTAGGCCTTCAGGTGCTGCTCGAAACTCTTTGCGAGGGCAAGGCCCGTGATTTTTTCAGTCCCGATCCAGTTCTGTACCTCGGTCGAGTCCACGCTTTGGCCACCGACAGATTCAGCGATGAGGAGGGTTTTAAGGCGTTTCCTTGCCGCATAGACGCCAGCGGCAACACCTGCGGGCCCGCCGCCCACGATGAGCAAATCGAACATGTTCGTATCTTACTATGAAACTACTTTTTGTGTCTTCGTAAGAATGCCGGAATCGCGCCCCAGGTCTCATCCTCCTCTTCAACTGGGGGCTTCGGAGGCGCGCTCTCTTTTGCAGGTGCCACGGTCACGATGGGCTCTTCTTTTTCAGTTCGCTCGGGAGTTGTCGATTCAGCACGTTTGAGAACTTCGTTATAAATCTTGCCGCGCTCATCGCGTTGACGGTCGGTGGGGAGAGAAAAAAGCGAATGCTCCTGCGTAAGGTGTGCGGACTGCTCTGGAAAGCCGGTCGCGATCACGATGATGCGGATCTGCCCTTTCTTCAGTTTGCGATCCTTCATCATGCCGAAAATAATCTTTGCATTCTTGTCGACCGACTCGTTGATGACCCGCGCCGCTTCTTGCACCTCCATGATGCCGAGGTCATCGGAGCCGGCGACGACGAAGAGGATGCCCTTGGCGCCCGTGATCGAAATATCGAGGAGAGGGGAGTTGACCGCGTGCTTCGCCGCCTCTTTTGCGCGCTCTTCGCCCTCGGCGACGCCGATGCCCATCAAGGCCGGCCCGGCGTCCTCCATGATGGCTTTGATGTCGTTGAAATCGGTGTTGACATCGCCCGGCGTGCGGATGATGTCAGAGACGCCCTCCACGGCCTGACGCAAGACTTCGTCGCAGAGGGCAAAGGCCTGTTTAGCCGACATATTGGGCTCGGCTATCGCGAGCAATTTGTCGTTTTGGATCACGATGTAGGCATCAACCTCCTTCTTAAGTTCAGCGAGGCCGCGATCGGCGATTTCTTTACGCTGGGCGCCCTCAAAAGAGAAGGGCTTGGTGACAATCGCAATCGTGAGGGCTCCGAGCTCTTTGGCGATTTTCGCGACGATGGGGGCGGCACCGGTACCGGTGCCGCCCCCAAGGCCGCAGGTGATGAAGACGAGGTCGGAGCCTTGCAAGGCCTCTTGGATGTGTTGGCGCGTCTCCTCAGCCGCGCGCTTGCCGAGCTCGGGGTTCATGCCGGCACCAAGCCCTCGTGTGAGGCTCTTGCCGATGTGGATCTTTTTTCGCGCCAAAGAGCCGTGGAGATCTTGCGCGTCGCAGTTAATGGCAATGAACTCGACGCCGCGCACATTCGAGTTGACCATGTGGTTAACCGCATTTCTGCCCGAACCACCGATCCCGATGACGCGAATGCGAGCGAATGTCTCGATATCGGGTTGGATGCGTCGTGCCATATCTATAGGTGAAGCTTGCGGGGCATGATACCAGAAGTGGGCATTATGCAAACCTTGACAGAATGTCAGAGTATTTCAGAAATTCAAGGAAGGAATTGTCCGAAGAAACGAGAGAGTGCGGCAAGTCCTCGCCGCCTTGGCGCCTCGGTCTCGCCCGTGAGGCCCCAGAGCGCGATCCCGTAAGCCACGGCCCATGTTGCGTCGCGAATCTTTGGATCAGGGGCGAGGCGAAACTCGGCGATGCGGGCAGGGAGCTTTAAGGTGCCCCGCGCGATGTCGGTGATTGAGCCTTGGCCAGCGCCTCCGCCAGAGATGATGATGCCGGCCGGCAGGGGGCCGCGGCGGTTCAGAGATTTCAAATGCTTATCGATAAGCGCGAACATCGCTGAGAGACGACTCGCGACATAGTGGTCGACCTTCTTGCGCGGGTACATGGCGCCGGTGAGACGTCCGACCTTTACACGCTCAGCTTCGTCAAGCGAGATGCGAAATCCGAGCGCGATATCGTCGGTGATGTGTGCGCTCCCCATGGGGAAGACTTTCACCGAAACCGGGACGCCTTCGTCGTAGACGACAATAGAGACGGTCTCGGCGCCGATGTTGGCGAGGAGACACCCCTTGCGCTGCTGCTCTTTGGTGAGGAGGACATTCGCACCGGCAAGCGGGGAGGCCATTTGGTCAATCACCTCGATCTCGGCTTCCTCGACGGCCTCGACAAGGGCAGCGAGGTGCTGAGAAAGAGTCGTGACGAAAAGGTAGTCGGCCTCAAGTCGCACACCTTTCATGCCCTCAAGGTGGCCAAGTACCGGGGCGCCATCGAGACGATATTCGAGCGGTATCTCATGCAGGACCTGCCGATTGAGAAAGTTGGGCGTCGCCGCCTCGCGGGCGGCAGAAGCGACCTTCTCGATATCAAGGTGTGTCACGACCTGATCAGCCCTGCTGATGACGGTCTCGCCCGAAGCGCGTGTCTCATCGAGCGAGATGCCTCCGACGGCAAGAAAGCCCGAACGGACAGGCACGCGCGCAGTCGCTTCGGCTTGACGCTTCGCCTCACGCACCGCCTCGGTCACTTCGTCTTTATTTAAAATGTAACCTTGCCGCAGACCCCTCGACTCGGCGAGCCCGGTGCCAAGGATGCGCAAAAAGCGCTCGCGCTTGTCGCGGAGCTCTTCAACGACGACGACCTTTACTTGGTAGGTGCCGATGTCTATCCCGGTAGTGATGCGACGAGCCATAGGTACGCCCCGCGCGCGTAAACCTCGCAAGAAGCGCGCGTTCGCGTTTCTCCATTGTAGTGCCGTGGGAGAGACCTTTCAAATGAAGGAGTGCGTGGATAAAAAGAAGGAGCGTGAAATCAGCGTAGGAGAGGCCAAAGGCGGGCGCCTCATGTCGTGCGATTTGTTTGCAGATAATGACTTCGCCATGCTTCGTACCGACGGGATAGGCGAGGACGTTCGGCGTATACGATTTGCCGCGCAGGCGCTTATTTAGCGCCTGCGCGGTTTTTGGGCTTACGAAAGCGAGCGAAATCTCCCAACCCGGCACAATCTCTCGTGCGATGCGGGAGTATGGGCGCGGCATTACTTCTTGCCTTTCGTACGCCGCGCGGTCGGGTCGATCTTGCCGAGCTTCACGAGCTCGCGATAGGCGGCGCGGCGCTCAAGCGAGATCAAGGCCCGCTTGTGGTAGACATTCTTCGACTTCGTGCGCTGCCAGTACCGGCGGCCGCGCATTTCGCGCACGAGACCGAGCCCCTGCGCGCGGCGGGAGAAACGGCGAATGAGCGCAGCTGAACTCTCGTTCTTGCCACGCCGCACCTCGACTCGTGCGGTCGTTACCATAGTGAGCCGCACTCTAGCATGCAGTGTCGCGTGTTGTCTAGGCGACAGAGCGCAGGCGTTCGGTGAGGTGTTCGATGGGAATCGCCACATCCTCTTGCGTTGCGCGATTGCGGAGAACGACCGAGTGCTCGAGGGCCTCTTTACGGCCCATGACGATGAGGTAGGGAGGATTGAGACGCTCGACGTGGTACATCTGTTCGGTTAAGGACTCGAGGCCGATTATCTGCCAGATAGGGAGGCGCGCTTTGCGGAGCTCTTCAGCGAGCTTGATCGAGGCGTGCTTTGCTTCGTCGCCAATGTGGACGAAGGCGAACCGGAGGCGCGCACGTCTTTTGACCGGAAAGACTTTTGCGCCCTCGGTCTCGGTTTTGAGGACAGCGCCTACCGCCGGCATGGCGCTCTTGAAAAAGAGACGTGCGAGTTCGCCGTAACGCGACCCCCAAACGAGCGTTTTATCCTCGTGGGTGAGGGCAAAGCAGGCTTCTCCCCACCCGCCACTGCGACTCAAGAGATCAGGCGCAAGTTCGTAGGGCGTTTCAGTGGCCTCGAGGTAATCTAAGAGCTCTTCGAATCGTTTACGGCTCTGGTCAGAAAGAAAGTCAGTGGGGGCGGGCAAGTGCTCGGCGAACCGCCGCTCGATTGCAAGCTCCGCCGCTTCAAAGACATCACGCCTCGCGCAGGTGAGGCACTCCTCGGGCAAGATCGCGCTGTTTTTCTTGAAAAAATTCCCAAGTTCGCGCGCAAAACGTGCGCGTGTCTCTTTGTCGCCCAGAGTGTTGATGCGGATTACATAGTCGCTCTTCATCAGATCGCGTGCCAAGGCGCGCATCGCGTGGATTACGACGGCGTCAGCGAGCGCGCGGTCGGTGCCGATCGCATGAAACTGTATCTGCGCGACTCGGGGGGCATTTCTCCCTGGCGTGATGTTACTATGCCATACGAAGAGGGGTTGGCGCGGGGAGGGCATAAGCCCGGCATCAACGCATTGTTTTAAGAATACGGCAATTGATTCAGCGGTGGGGTCAAGCGGGGGGAGTAGCGGCATCTCACTGCTGTGAGAGGGGCGTCCGCTCCCTTTGTGGCGAGCGGCGAGGGAGGCGAAAGGGATGAAGCCGTAGTAATCGCCGATAGAATGCACCTTCCGCAAGATCTCTTCAGCAGAAAGCGCGTCGCGTGTCATGGTGTCGTAGAGGGCCACGGTATGGCGACACTCGCGACCCCGTCGTACTGCGCGCTCCCGGGGAAGAAGCTTGCTTTTGATAAAGGCAAGAGGCGCAGGAGCGCTCGGCCGACAATATCTCTTTTTGGCAATGCTCCCCAGGTGCGCGAGTCAGAGCTGTTGGGGCGATTGTCGCCCATGACGAAATACTCTCCTTCAGCAAGAGCCACGTTCTTCGTATAGGTCGCGTCTTCAATCGTGACATAGGACTCATCAAGCGCTTCTTGCACCCCACCCTCGCTTTTGACCGACACGATACCGCGACTAATCGAAACGGCCTCGCCGGGGAGCCCGATGACGCGCTTGATGTAAAAAATCGAAGGGTTGAGGGGGTAGCGAAAGACGATCACATCGCCGCGTGCTGGCTCTATGAAGCGGTAGGAGATCTCGTCGATGATGAGGTAATCGAGATTTTCGAAGGTGGGAGACATTGACCCACCGTCAACGATGAACGGCGAGATGACAAAGGCGCGTAGCGGTAAGACGACAAGGACAATCAAGAGTGCAAGGGTGAATAAATCTTTCCAAAATCCACCCGA
>MFLS01000034.1:0-8858 GCA_001781625.1 Candidatus Kaiserbacteria bacterium RIFCSPHIGHO2_12_FULL_56_13 | reverse complement strand
CCGTCGAGCTTGTGGCGAAAAAAGAAGAGTTTGGCGATTTTGTTTTCAATAAAAAAGCGAACGCGCTCATTGCGGAGGGGAAGCTCGGTAAGGAAAAGGCGACACTCGTTTTGCCTGAAACCTTTGTGAACAACTCTGGCAAGGCGGTGGTGGCGTTCGTGAAGTCGGTGAAGGCCGCGAAGAACCTTTTAGTGATTCATGATGACCTCGATGTGCCGCTCGGCACTTTGAAGATGGTGTTTGCGCGCGGCGCGGGCGGTCACAAGGGCGTTGAGAGCGTCATGCGCGCCCTGAAGACCGAAGAGTTCGCGCGCATTAAGATTGGCATCAGCGCGGAGGGGAAGCGCCATCAGGCGAAAAAGGTGTCTGGTGAAGAAAAAGTGGTGAAGCATGTGTTGGGAAAGTGGCGACCCTCTGAAGAGCGCGAGGTGAAGAAAGTACTGACGCGCGTCGCAGAGGCGGCGCGCGTCTTCGCGACTGAAGGGTTCGCAAAAGCCCAACAACTCGCCAACACGCGATGAAAAAGAAGCGAGAACATACGCCAAGAGCGAGATTTGCAAAAGACATTGTATGCGAGTTCATGCCGCCTACGCGGAAATCAAACAGGGTCTTGATTTTGTGCGCAGGTGCGCCGGTGTATCCCGGCCGACGCGCTGATTTGCTGCCGTTTTTCGCAGCCAAGGGATATTGGGTTTTTCTCCCGCGATATCGTGGCACTTGGGAGAGCGGGGGAGTATTCCTTAAGAAGTCTCCCCACAAAGACATTCTCGATGTCATGAGCGGCATTAGTCGTGGGTTCGTGAATCTCGAGACGGGCAAGAGGTATAGGGTTGCACGCCCGCATTTCTTCATCATAGGCAGTTCGTTCGGTGGCCCGGCGGCTCTCCTTGCATCGCAAGACAGGCGCGTTGAAAAAGTGGTTGCCCTATCTCCTGTCATTGACTGGAGTGCGCAGAGAGGGACTACCGAGCCGCTACCGCAGCTTGATCGCACCACGCCTCTCTTTTGGGGTATGGCCTATCGGGGCTCTAAAGATGCATGGCGAAAGCTCGGGAAGAGTGCCACGTATAGTCCGAAACATCACGCGGGGAAAATTAGTGGCGAGAAGATCATTGTTTTTCATGCAAAAGACGACGACGTAGTGCCGTTTGCACCCACACGTGCATTTGCAAAGCGAACGCACGCCGCTCTCGTGCCGCTTCGGACTGGCGGGCACCTCGGGCTTGGTTATGCAGTGAAGCCGCGCTGCTGGAAGCGCATCGCAAGATTCTTCAACGCCCGTTAAAGGTTCAAGATCTCTGGAAAACAAAAACACACCTATATATAGGTGTGTTTTTGCTACTCCCTATTCTCGTCTGTTTTCGTCTCGATAACGAATTATTTCTTGTGCGGGCCCGTGTATGAGAGCGTCATGCGCTGTTCTTTGGACTCGAACAAGGTGATCTTGAAGGGGTAGTTCTTGCCGAGCTCTAAAGTCTCGCGAAGTTCTTGAGGCGAGGTGAACTCGGAGACATGCACGAGGCCGGCCACTCCCTCTTCGATCGAGGCCAAGGCGCCGTGCTTGTTGTATTTGATGATGACGCCCGGCACCTCTATGCCCTTTTTGTAGCGCTCGCCAGCCGTGTGCCACGGATTTTCTTTAAGCGCTTTGATCGAGAGCGAGATCTTCCCGTCTTTGATCTCAATAATCTTTACTTTGACCTCGTCGCCCACCTTGAAGAGGGTGCGCGGGTCTTCGACGAGGCCCCAATCGAGCTCGCTGATGTGCACCAGGCCTTCAAGCCCGGGCTCAACGCGAACAAAGACGCCGAAATCGACAACCCCCGTCACTTCGCCCGCGAGGACATCACCAACTTGGTATTTGTCGATCAGAGAGGCCTTCTCCTCTTCTTCATTACCCATGCGTTCAGAAAAGATGAGCTTACCTTCTTTCGCGTCGGCGGTGATAATGCGCACCGAGAGTGACTGCCCCACAAGCTTTTGGAGCTCGGTCAAGATCTTGTCTTTGTCGCCGTCGGTGATGCGCGGGTAGTGCTCTTTCGCAAGTTGTGAGGCTGGTAAAAAGCCCTGGATACCTTGCCACGAGAGGATCAGTCCGCCCTTGTTCGCCTCGAGAACAGAGAGCATGTACGAGGTACCGGCGACGATGGCCTGCTCGGCCTCACCCCAGATCGCGGCCTGCCGCGCTTCTTTCAAAGAGAGTTCGATGTAGCCTTCGCGGCCGGCGGGGTCAACGACCTTTGCCGTAATCGCGTCGCCGGTGTTTGCCTTGCGCAACACATCGGCGGCGTTCAAATATTCGCGGCCATAAATCAAGCCCGTGCCAAAAGGCGGTAAGTCGACATAGACCTTGCCGCGGGCGATCGCGACGATAGTGCCATCGATCAGGTCGCCGGCTTTTGGCGGGGTAGGGATACCTTCAATAAGGCCCGCCATAGGGTGGCCAGGATCGATGACGAACGCCGGGATTGCCGCCTTGGGCGCGGCTGTCTCTAACTCACTCATTATATAAAACGGTGCAGATTTTCGGTTTGGGTATTGGGGCCTTTCGACCCCAAGGGTTAGCCCATCCCTACTACCAAGCGCGTGAGGAAAAGAGGATTTCCGATGCTCTTTTCCGAACAAGCGCAGGGAGCAAGCTTTGCTTACTTCTCAAACACGCAACGAGAGGACTCTAACATATGAGTATAAAAAGTGAAAGGGCCTCGATTCTCCGGGGGGTGGAGAACCGAGGCCCGAGTACCCCGCGTGCTAAGGAGGATACCACGCGGGGTTTGGATGATGGGATTACAAGAGAGGCCTGCGCTGCAAGACGCAGGCACGTGGTTTCGGGCACCTTTTCTGCTGGAGCCTCCTCTCATATCCTACCATCTTGGCCATATCGTTCAAGTTGTTATGCACATAAAAAATGAAGGGCGGCGTCTCCGTTATATCGAGACCGCCGCCCCCATCCCTCTGGTTTGTTAACCGATGCGCGGTGTTACCAGAGGAATCTGAATGACCTAATGTAAGGCTAGCATGGGCATTAATTTTTTGGTAAAATATCCACATCTATTATGGTTATCACCCACCACGGCGGGCAGTGCTTCAAGGTGACCTTTGGCGACCTCACTCTTGTCTTCGATCCCATTTCAAAATCAAGCACACTGCCCGCAGTAAAATTCGGCTCCGACATTGCGCTCGTCTCGCGTAACCACCCTGACATGAACGGCATCGAAGAGGTTACCTATGGCGACAAGAAGCCCTTCGCGATCACAGGCCCGGGGGAATACGAACGCGAGGGGGTAAGCGTGCAGGGCTTCCTCACCAAAAGCAATTATGGCCTTGCGAAAGGTCAGGGCGAAGCTACTAATACGGTGTACGCCGTCGAACTTGAGGGGATGACCCTCGTGAATCTCGGTGCCCTTGCTGATAAAGAGCTCCCGCAAGAGGCGCGCGAGGCCCTCGACGATATCGATGTACTTTTTGTGCCGGTCGGTGGCAACGGCGTCCTCCCTCCCTCCGAGGCACACGAGCTCGCGATTTCTTTAGAGCCACATATCATCGTGCCGATGCATTGGTCAGGGAGGGGCTTGCCGTCTGACGGTAAGGGAATTTCCAAATCGCTCGAGGCCTTTTTAAAGGAGGAGGGAGATGCCGCCCTGAAGACCGACAAGCTCACCTTAAAAAAGAAAGATGCGCTCGCAAAAGACGGTGATATCATAGTGATAACGCCATGATACCGCTCATCCGCCACCTCGAGTTCGTGCGGCAAAAGCCCGAACCGGTGCGCCGCCAGATCGCGCTCGGAGTAGCGGCACTTCTCACCGCCGTCATTGCTCTTGTCTGGTTCGGCATCTCACTCGCGACCGGCTCTTTCGCCCTTTCAAGCCCTCCCTTTGCTGGAGCGGGGGGTGACATCGCGGAGAGCGAAGCGGGGGGTGCGGAGACCGGTTTCGCTAACCTTTTTGGCGTGGCCGCGGCGGTCGTTACCGGCGGTGACGAAAGCCCGGCACACATCGAGATCGTCGAGACAAAAACGAGCTCCACGCTCGATGACACGACTGCCCTCGAGTCGACGGTCCTCCCGTTTTAATACATGGCGAAAGAAGAAAAACAACCTGCACCGGCAGCGTCAAACATCATTGAACAGTCAATCGTCGCCGAGATGCGCATCTCGTATCTCGACTACGCGATGTCGGTCATCACGGCGCGCGCCTTGCCTGATGTGAGAGACGGTTTGAAGCCCGTCCACCGCCGCATCCTCTACGCGATGCGTGATATGGGCCTCGTGCCGAGCTCGAAATTTCGCAAAAGTGCAACTGTGGTCGGTGAAGTCCTCGGCAAGTACCACCCGCACGGCGATGCCGCCGTCTACGACTCGATGACCAAGATGGCGCAAGAATTTTCGTACCGCTACCCCTTGGTTTTGGGGCAGGGCAATTTCGGCTCGATCGACGGCGATTCGCCTGCGGCGATGCGCTACACCGAGGCCAAGATGAGCAGGCTCGCTGACGAGTTCCTCAAGGATTTGGAGAAGGAGACTGTCTCGTGGAGCCCCAACTACGATGCGACTCGGCAAGAGCCGAATGTCCTCCCTGCAGCCGCGCCGAATCTCCTCTTGAACGGCACTCTTGGTATTGCGGTCGGTATGGCGACCAATATCCCCCCGCACAACTTGAAAGAGACAGTTGATGCGGCCATGCATCTGATTGATAACCCCGAGGCGACGACCGAGGGCTTGCTCGAGTTCATCAAAGGGCCCGACTTCCCCCTTGGGGGAGTAGCGTTCAATTACGCCGACATCAAGCATGCGTATGCCGGCGGCAAGGGGCCGGTCATTGTTCGCGGCGAGGCCGAGATCGTCGACGATGGCAAGAAAGAGGCCAAGATCGTGATTACCTCAATACCGTATCGGGTGAACAAGGCCGAGCTCATCACGAGGATCGCCGAGCTCGTGCATGAGAAAAAGCTCGAGGGCATCAGGGACCTTCGCGATGAGTCAACCAAAGATATCCGCATCGTCATCGAGCTTAAGGGCACAGCGCACCCGCAAGCGGTACTCAACAATCTCTACAAACACACCGAGCTTGAGAGCGCTTTTCACTACAACATGCTCGCGCTTGTCGACGGCGTGCCGCAAACGCTCTCCCTTAAAGGCATGCTCGAGCATTTTGTCGAGCATCGCCGCACCGTCGTCAAAAAGCGCACCGAGTTCGACCTCAAGAAAGCCGAAGAGCGCGAGCACATCTTGCTCGGGCTCTCGAAAGCGCTCGACCACATCGACGAGGTCATCGCCCTCATCAAAAAGGCAGCCGACGTACCCTCTGCAAGTGAGGCCTTGCAAAAGAAGTTCGGTTTTACAGCGCTCCAAGCGGCGGCCATCCTCGAGATGCGCCTTTCGAAACTTGCGGGCCTTGAGCGCAAGAAAATAGAAGATGAACTCACCGAAGTGCAGGCCTTAATCGCGCGGCTTAAAGAAATTCTCTCGAGCGCCAAGAAAATCCTCGCTGTCGTCAAGAGTGAACTCAAGGAGATTGGCGAGAAGTACGGCGACCTTCGCCGCACGAAGATAGTGAAGGGAGGGGTGAAGAATATCTCGATTGAAGACTTAGTGCCTGACGAGGAGTCGGTACTTGTCTTAACTGCGGGCGGGTACGTAAAGCGCACGAACCCCTCGGAGTACCGCAAGCAAAAGCGCGGCGGGATCGGGGTCATCGATATCGCAACGAAAGAAGAAGATGTCGTGACGCATTTCTTAGTGGCAAGCGCACATGCTGACCTCCTCTTCTTTACCGATTTCGGCAAGGTATACCAAGCCAAGATGTACGACATACCGGAAGGGAAGCGCGCGACAAAGGGCAAAAGCATCATGAACTTCTTGCCGCTTGCCGGCGACGAAAAGGTGACTTCGATTTTGCCGGTCTCAAAAGGCGCGACGTGGGAGGCCCTTTCAGTCGTGCTTATAACCCGCGACGGGACAGTGAAAAAAGTGGCGGCGAAGTCGTTCTCTCTCGTGCGGCGTTCGGGCATCATCGCCATTAACTTGCGAAGCGGCGACAAGCTCGTCTCGGCGAATCTCGCGAGCGAGGGCGACAGCGTCTCCTTGGTGACCGCGAAGGGGCAATCGATCCGCTTTGACGAGGGTGATGTGCGGCAGATGGGGCGGGCTGCAGGCGGGGTGCGCGGCATTTTGGTAAAGAAGGGCGACGAAGTCGTCTCGGCTGAAGTGATACCGGTCGCAAACGAGAAAAACGCCTCGCTCCTCGTCGTGATGAGCAAGGGCTACGGCAAGCACACGAAGATAGGGGAGTACAAGATACAAGGCCGTGGCGGCTCGGGTATCAAGACCGCGGAGGTAACGCCGAAGACCGGGCAGATCATCGGCGCCAAGGTCGTCACGGGCGATTTGAAAGAAGAGGAGCTCGTCGTTGTCTCTAAAAAGGGGCAGGTCATCCGTTGTACGATCGGCGAGATACCTTCACTCGGCCGCGCGACCCAAGGCGTGCGCGTCATGAAGCTCCGCGAGGGCGACTCCATCGCCAGCATGGTCGCGCTTTAGTACGAAGCACGGGCCGCCCCGAGGGGCAGCCCGTGGTATTTTTATAGTGATGTACTTCAGTCAGCCAAAAGAAAATGTGCTCCAGTTGGCGCTTCGCGACGGGATGAAGGTCGTCGATTTGGGGAGCGGGAGCGGGCACTACGCACACGCGGCGGCCGCGGTCGTCGGACACGAAGGGAGGGTCTACGCGATAGAGATCCGCCAAGATATGCTGAAACATATTAAAGAGAGCGTGCACCATCACCACCGCGGCATTGTCGAGCCCCTGTGGGGCGACATCGAAAAGCAGGGCGGCACGGGGCTTCGCGACCAGTCGATGGATGCAGCGATCCTCGCGAATACCTTCTTTCAGATCGAGAACCGGCAAGGACTCGTGGCCGAGATCAAGCGGATCTTGAAGCCTACAGGCAAGCTCCTCGTCGTTGACTGGGCGGGCTCCTATGGCGGGATAGGGCCTGCGCCCGAGCGTGTCGTCTCTGAACATTCGGCCGAAGCGTTTTTCATCAATGCGGGCTTTCACAAAGTGAAGAGCTTTCGCGGCGGGCCGCATCATTATGCGCTAGTATTTAGCGTATCGGCCTCATGAAGATCTCTCTCTTTCAGGGCATCTTGCTGGGCGTGTTCTGCTTCGCCGCCATCGTCGGCATCTTCGTCTTCGCGAGTTTTCAAGGTGGCGGCAGTTCGACTGAAGAGATCGGCACCGTCGTGATCTGGGGCGCTCTGCCAAAGGCGCCGTTCGATCGCGCGCTCACCACGGCGCGTCAGTCGAACACCGAGCTCAAAAGCGTCTCATATGTGCACAAAGATGCCGAGGCGCTCCAGAGCGAGCTCGTGAGCGCGATCGCCGAAGGCATCGCGCCCGACCTTGTTTTGATATCGCATGAAGAACTTTTTGCGCTTGCGAGGGTCATTCAGCCCATCTCGCCGTCGCTCCTCGCTGAACGCACTTTCAAAGATGCTTTTGCTGCGGGGAGCGAGATCTATCTCATTTCGGGCGGCAGCGGCGCCTACGGGGTGCCTCTCCTGATCGATCCTCTGGTTCTGTTCACGAACCGTGCCATCCTCGCTTCAGGCGGTATTGCCGCGGCACCCCCCTCCTGGGAGGCGATCACTGGCCTTGTGTCGCGCGTCACGAGCAAAAACCCGGCAGGCAACATTGACCGAGCTCTGATTGCGCTCGGCACCTATGCAAATGTGAGTAATGCGCGCGGCATCCTTTCGGCCCTCTTTTTGCAGGCAGGCGTGCCGCTCTCGACCATCTCTTCGGTCGGCGCGCGCCGAGCCGATCTTGGCACTTCGCGTGCCGAGGGCACACCCCCCGGGGCCGCCGTCGTTCGTTTTTATTCGCAGTTTGCCGACCCCTCGAAGGTTTCATATACCTGGAATGCTTCGCTCCCCCTCTCGCAACGGTATTTCGCTTCTGGCGACCTTGCGCTCTACATTGGCTACGCGTCTGAAGCGACATATTTCAGGGTGGCAAACCCTAACCTCGATTTCGATGTCGCGCCTTTGCCGCAGCTCGCGACTGGGAGAAGCAAGAGCACCTATGGCCTCATGTACGCCTTGGTGATCCCGCGCGGCGCCGCGAACCCGACAGGGGCTTTTAAGGCGGCAGCGGCCCTAACTGACCCCACGTTAAACCGCGCGGCGGCGGCCGCGACTTCGCTGGCGCCTGCGGTGCGCAGCGCGCTCGCGACACCGCCCTCCGAGGCCGCCGCCGCAACGGCCTATGCCTCGGCCCTCTACGCGCGCGGCTGGCTGTCCCCAACACCCACCGATACCGACACTATCTTCTCGGCTATGATTACCAATGTGATATCTGGCCGTCTCACAATAGACGCCGCGCTTGCCGCCGCCGAGAGCACCCTCTCGGCCCTCTTACAGCAATGAACAAATACATTTTCACCCCCCTCTTTTTTGTTGTCTTGCTTGCGGTGCCCACTTTCTCGCTCGCGCAGTCAACGGGCGTTCAAGGAGGCAGTGGGGGAGGGTCAACGGGCGTGCAGGGAGCTCCCTCGAATCCGAGTGTCACGCTCATCAACCCGCTCTCGGCAGAGACTGATCTTGAAACGTTCTTGCGCGGCATCCTCGATGTCGTTATCAGTGTCGGCACGGTTGTCGTCATTCTCATGCTTGTCTATGTCGGGTTTCTCTTTGCGACAACCTCCGTCAACCCCGAGAACAAGGTCAAAGCGCGTACGGCCCTCTTGTGGACCCTGGTCGGCTCTCTCGTTTTACTTGGTGCCAAAGCGATTGCCGAGGGCATCGAAGCAACAGTAAACGCTCTTAGTTAATGTATGAACTTTAAAGATTGGGC
>MFLS01000033.1:12046-12283 GCA_001781625.1 Candidatus Kaiserbacteria bacterium RIFCSPHIGHO2_12_FULL_56_13 | reverse complement strand
GGGAAGAGTTCGAAGACGGCGAGTTCGAGAGGGAGTGAGGGGATGGGCGCGTAACGGATACGCTCGCCTGCCGTCAAAAAGGCGAGGAGCATCTGATGCGTGATGCCGGTGTACTTCGAGAGGGCGGCGAATTCGTCCTCCCCCACTTCTTGCTTAATGTCATCGCGGAGATCGGGTGCGTGACAGATGAGGAGTGCGCTACGTAAGGATTCAATGACAAGATCGAGGAATAACCGC
>MFLS01000033.1:0-11993 GCA_001781625.1 Candidatus Kaiserbacteria bacterium RIFCSPHIGHO2_12_FULL_56_13 | reverse complement strand
CTCGCCCTTGGCGAGCGCGTATATAAGTGAGTGTACGAGCTCGCGTTTCGGCGCTCCAGTTGCCTTCTCCACCTCCTCGCGTAAGAGTTTTTTATCACTTGAGACGGTAAGCACTTTTTGTAATACCGAAAGTGCGTCGCGATACGACCCTTCTGCAAGCAGAGCAATAAGCTCTGCCGCATCAGGGGCAAGCATGCACCCCTCTTTTTTCGCCACGTCAGTTGCAAGTTTCGCAAGCGCCCCCCGCGAAGGCTTTTTGAATTCAAACACCTGACAGCGCGACTGCACCGTATCGGGCACGCGCTCGAGCTCCGTCGTCGCGAGGATGAATATCGCGTGTTTGGGCGGCTCTTCAAGCGTTTTCAAAAATGCATTCCACGCACTTTTTGAAAGCATGTGCGCTTCGTCCAAAATGTAGACCTTGTAGGGAGAGTCGAACGGGAGTGTGTATACATTTTCGGTCAGGTGCCGAATATCTTCAACGCTGTTACTTGAAGCCGCGTCTATCTCATACAAGTCTTTTTCGGTACACCCCGCCTCGCGCACAAGGATGCGCGCGACTGAAGTTTTGCCAAGACCTCGTGAGCCCGCAAAAAGGTAGGCGTGCCCTACTTTTTTTGCTTTCAAGGCTTCTGACAGCGGTCCGGTGACTTGTTCTTGCCCAACCACCTCGCTAAAAGTCTTGGGACGATACGCGCGATAGAGCGACTGTTCAGCCATTGCTCCCCAGTATACTCTCCGCGAGTTCTTTCGCATTCTCGGCTTTCATCATCTTTGCCCGCAACTCCACCGCGCCCTCAAAGCCCATTACAAAAGCCTTGATGTGCTTTTTGAGGATAACGAAGGATTTCGGCGGCGAGAGCTTTTCAAATGCGTATGCAAGCTCTACAAGCACCTCGAGCTTTTCTTTAGTCGAGATATTCGTGCGACCAGTAAAGAGCCATGGGTTGCCGAAGATGGCGCGGCCCATCATCACGCCGTCTGCCCCGCTTTCTTTCGCCTTCGCTCGCGCATCACCCAGATTTTTTACATCTCCATTGCCTATCAGCAAAGTGTTCGACCCGCACTTGTCACGAAGCGCAACCGCTCTCTTCATAAGCCCCCAATCAGCCGGCGCGGCGGACATTTCTCTACGGGTACGGAGGTGTATGGTAAGCGCCGCTGGTTTTGTCGAAAGGAGGAGCGGCACCCACTCATCTAGAATCTCATAGTGATACCCAACGCGCGTTTTTACCGAAATAGGGAGCGTCGTCGCAGCTTTTGCGGCGACAACGAGTTCGAGTGCAAGTTTTGGATTTCTCATAAGACCCGCGCCCGCGCCCTGTTTCTCTATCGCCTTGTCAGGGCATCCCATATTGATATCGAGACCGTCAAAACCAAGCTCCTCGGCGAGACGAGCGGCGTACGCGATCATTTTTGGTTTCCCCGAAAATGCTTGCATCACGATCGGCCGCTCGGCCTTTGTAAATTGCAAATCCCGCATCAGGGGATTTTCTGAAAAAGTGAGCTTCCTCGGGAGCCGCCTTGCGGAGAGCGTTACGGCTTCGCCTGCACTTGGCTTCACTCTCCGCGCGGCGGCATCTCTCGGTCGTTCTCTCACTTTTTCTAACAAGTGGTAGAGGCCGTCGGCCGAGATGAACTCGGTCCATATCACATCCGGCTTACCATATTTTGCAACGAGCGCGCGAAAAGCCGGGTCGGTGACATCGGCGAGAGGCGCCAGCGCAAAAAACGGCCTCGGCAGTTTCTCCCAAAACGATTTCATGCCCTCTCCATTATTCCCCGTGGCGCTTGAGATAAACCTCGGCTGGGAAGCGCAGGTCAACATAGTCAATCGAGCCGTCAGTGAGATCAAAGTTCTCTTTTGCTGACATGAGGTTTGCGAATGTCTCCTCTTCGCTCCCAAGGACATGGGTGAGGCGCGTGCCGCTTCGGAGTAAGAGCTCGACCTCATCGTCTTTGAAGATAATCCTCTCTACGGGTGAGCCCAGACTGCTGATGCGGCGAGCAAAATCAAACGCGTCCGGCATCGCGCGCGCATGAGTGAGGGTGGAGCGGAGCGGCTCTTCAACGCCGCCAAGGAGTGAGTCGTAGACCGTAAAGGTGTTGAGAGGGGTGCTACCGACCGCGACGTCAGCAACTGCATAGAGATATCCTTCGGCGTCAAAAACGTAGCAATACTCGCCGTCAGATGGAACAGCGCTGTCGCTCGGCACTAAGCCGCACCAACGCGCAATGGGCACGCGCTCATGGAGCGCAATAATGAGAGTGGTCAGGTCGTCGTGCCGCACCGAGATCGCCTGAATGCCCGCATCAGCGCTCTCGATTGTCGCGCGTATCGCACGCGCCGGGGTGAAAAAGAATGAGTCGCGGGGCACCAAGCCAAAGTAGGTGCCAACGAGCTCCCCTTCGACAAGAGCGAGGAGGCGCGGATCCCCATTTGAGATCGTCATCCTTTCGATTCGCACATAGGGTTGCCACGTAAGCCAAATGAAGGCGCCGGTGAGAACAGCTAGCAAAATAGCGAAGAGGACATGCGCGCGGTGCCGATCGCGCCGACGACGATCCTTCAAGCGCTTATTTACGAGCGGGGGTGATGATCTCCTTGCCAGCATATTTTACGAGCGCTTCAGGGATGCGGATCGAACCATCTTCTTGCTGATAATTCTCAACGAGGACAGCTAAAAAACGCGGGGTTGCAAGCGCTGTGTTATTGAGGGAGTGTGTGAATTTCAGCGAGCCGTCAGAGGGATCGCGATAGCGAATATTCAAGCGGCGCGTCTGAAAATCATGAAAATAAGAGGAGGAGTGCGTCTCGCGATATTTTTCCTCTCCAGGCATCCAGCACTCGATATCATATTTCTTCACTTGGCCGAGCCCCAAGTCGCCACCGCAGTTGATGACGACCCGATACGGGATCTTGAGGAGCTGAACAATTTCTTCAGCCGCCGTAGTGAGCTCTTCGTGATACTTCACCGAGGTCTCGTGCGACGCCTCGCAGAGAATCACCTGCTCGAATTTGAAGAACTCGTGGACGCGCACGAGACCCTTCGTGTCTTTGCCGTGCGCCCCGGCCTCACGCCTGAAGCAGGGCGAGAAGGAGAAATACTTGAGAGGGAGCTGGTGCGCATCGAGTATTTCATCGGCGTGGTAGCCCATCGTCGCAACTTCAGCCGTGCCAGCGAGATATTCGTCGTCTTGGGTCTTGTAGAGATCCTCTTCGCTCTGCGGGATAAAGCCGGTACCAAGTAGCGACTCGCGTCGCACTAGAGATGGCACAAGCATGGGGGTGAAGCCGCCCCGCTTCATACATTGTTCAAAAAAGAATTGCCAGAGTGCATAAGAAAGGAGCACGCCGTCATTCTTCAAAAAATAGCCGCGAAAGCCCGCGACCTTAGTGCCGCGATCGAAGTCAACCATGTCAAGCGTCGTCATGAGCTCGAGATGGCTCTTCGGTTTTTCAAGCGTGGGGAGCGTGCCCCACTGCCGTACCTCGAGATTTTGCGCGTCGGAATCGCCATCAGGCACGCTCATGTCGGGGATGTTGGGCACCGTGAGCATGAGGGCCTGCCACTCCTGCATCACTTTTGCGAGCTCTTCTTCAGCCTCGCTCATGCCGGCCTTAAGGTGCTGCATCGCTTCAATAAACTGCGTGCGCTCAAAGCCAGAAGCGCGGCTGATCTCGCCTGAAGCGCGATTTTGTTCGGCGCGCTTTTCATCAAGTTGCAAGCGCAGGGTACGCCGTCGGTCATCGATCGCAAGCAGTCGGTCAATATCGGCGTTAATGCGCTTTTTAGTTGCGCCAGCCTTGATGAGTTCTGCGTTTTCGCGGATGAAGCGTATATCGAGCATGTCAGCGTTATCGTATCACAGCGCGAGCGCGCTCAAGGTCACTTGTCGTATCGACCGACAGAGGGACCTCACCGACGCGCGCGACATCGATACGCATCCCCTCCTCAAGTGCGCGGAGCTGTTCAAGCTTTTCACGCTTTTCAAGCGGCGAGGGTGGGAGCGCCACGAAACGTCGAAGGGCCGCGCGCGTAAAGGCGTAGATGCCGATGTGATGGTAGAGCTCTCCCTCGCCTCCCGGGGCTCTCGCGCGAGTGAAGTAAAGCGCGCGGCCCTTCTGCCCCCCGCTCTCCCACGCGACGATGGGCTTTACGACATTCGGGTTGTCGTAGTCAGCCGGGTCGGCAATAGGCGCCGCAAGAGTCGCGATGTCAGCGCCACCCTCCTCAAGCGTCGTCTCGACCACGCGAAGCGCCTCGGGGTTGATATTGGGGAGATCTCCCTGAAGGTTGATCACGGCATCAAATTTCCCTATCGGATCATACGCTTCTATCGCGGCATGCACGCGATCAGAGCCCGAGGCAAGAGCGGGGTCAGTAAGAACGCTCTCACCTCCCTCTTTTGTAATGGCGTCAGCGATCTCCGCTTCGGCCGCGGCGACGATGACCGGCCCGATGTTGGCCGCCCTTGCCTGTCGAAATACGCGCACCACCATAGGGATCCCATTAATATCCGCAAGCGGCTTACCGGGAAGCCGCGTCGAGGCCATGCGCGCGGGAATGATGATGACGTTCATAGCTTAATTCCTCGCTATACTATCACGCATGGAAATGCGGACATTGGAGCCTCCTGAATTCCCCGGCGGCTTGCGAGAGCTCCCGCAGCCGCCAGAGAAGCTTTGGGCGCTCGGTACCCTGCCGCCCGCGGGGACGAGATTCTTAGCAGTCGTTGGATCGCGCGCGATGACTCGCTACGGGCAAGAGGCGTGTCAAAAGCTCATCGGTGGGCTCGCGGGGTACCCTGTCTCTATCGTCTCGGGCCTCGCGCTTGGCGTCGACACCTGCGCGCACAAAAGTGCGCTTGCCGCCGGACTCCACACGATCGCCTTCCCCGGCTCCGGGGTTGATGAGTCGGTGCTCTATCCGCGTTCAAATCGTAATTTCTCAAAAGAGATACTCGCTGCAGGCGGGGCGCTCTTGTCAGAATACGAGCCCACGACCGCCTCACGCGTGCACTTTTTCCCAGAGCGCAATCGTCTCATGGTCGGCATCGCCGACGCCGTTCTCGTCATCGAGGCGGGAGAAAAATCGGGCACCTTGATCACGGCTCGGCTTGCGAGCGAATACAATAAAGAGCTCCTCTGTGTCCCCCACCGTATCGGTGACCCGCACGCCTTCGGCCCGCACCTTTTCATACGACTCGGCGCAATATTGGTGACCGAACCGTTACATATATTAGAAGCTCTGAAGATCGCACCCAAAGGCGAAGCGGCACGACTTGAAGCGCCCAAGCTCGAGGGAGTAGAGAAGGAGGTGTGGAAAATCCTTGAGGCGCCGAAGACGCGCGACGAAATCGTCCGCGAGTCGAGCGCGGAGGCGGGCGACATCTTGACCGCTCTCGTCGCCTTAGAACTTCGTGGCCTTGCGAAAGAAGAATTCGGCGCCTGGCGCCGTATTTGAAAAACAACCTCGCGCAGTTTAAAAACTTGACCGCACATGTACATACGAGGTATGTGTTAGGGCGTGAGTAAAAAACTATTGATCGTCGAGTCGCCGACGAAAGCCCGCACCGTGAGCAGCTATTTAGGCAAGGAGTATACCGTCCTCGCTTCGGTCGGGCATGTCCGCGATTTGCCCAAATCGAACAAGGATGCAGTCGCGATCGATGAGGGCTTTGCGCCGCGCTATGTCGTGCCTGCCGAGAAGCGCGAGGTGATCGAGCGGATCAAGCGCGCAGCTGAAAAGGCCGATGAAATTTACCTCGCGACCGACCCCGACCGCGAGGGCGAGGCGATCGCCTGGCACATCAAGGAGGCGGCAGGGCTCAAAAACCCGAAGCGCGTCGTTTTTCACGAGATCACCAAGAGCGCGATCGAGGAGGCCTTGGCGCACCCACGCACGATCGACGAACACCTGCGCCGCGCCCAGGAGGCGCGGCGCGTCCTCGACCGGATCGTGGGTTACGATCTCTCGGGCTTGATATGGAAAAAGGTCCGCTACGGACTCTCGGCGGGCCGCGTACAATCGCCGGCCTTGCGCATCCTCGCTGAACGCGAACGCGAGATAAAAGCATTTGTCCCTGAGACCTATTATATCCTCAACGCCCGCTTCTCCTCAAAAGCGGGCGAGCTCGCCGCCCTCTGCAGTGAGCGCCCCAACACAAAAGAAGAGGCCGAACGTATCGTTGCGGCAGGACGCACCGCCTCATGGAGCGTTGCCGATATTGCTGAAAAAGCCGAGGAGCGCGCCCCGCGGCCGCCCTTCACCACCTCGACCTTGCAGCAGGTGGCCTCAACGCGCCTCGGCTTTGCCCCCGCACGCACCATGCGAGCGGCGCAAAAACTCTACGAGGCCGGGCATATCACCTATATACGCACCGATTCAGTGAATCTTGCGAAAGAGGCCGTGACAAAAATGGCGAGCACGGTCGAACGCGAGTTTGGCAAAGAGTTTGTTGAGGCACGCGTCTATAAGACCACGAGCAAAAATGCGCAAGAGGCACATGAGGCGATCCGCCCCACCGACCCGACAAAAGTAAAAGCGGGAGCAACGTCTGATGAAGAACGGCTCTACACGCTCATCCGCATTCGCGCCTTGGCCTCGCAAATGGCGGGCGCACGCATCATGCGCACCGCGATCTCCCTCGCTGCGAACGTAGCGATCCCACCCTTTGTCGCAAACGGCTCGCGCGTCCTCTTCGCCGGCTGGATGGCTCTTGATACGCGGGCACGGAGTGAAGATGTCGAACTCCCCAAGCTCGCGGTGAGCGACCCGCTCACCCTCCTCTCACTTGCCGCTGACGAAAAGCAGACCGAGCCGCCCAAGCGCTATACCGAAGCGGGCCTTATTAAAGAGCTTGAGAAGCGCGGCATCGGCCGCCCGTCGACGTATGCCTCGATCATGAAGACCATCGCTGACCGCGGCTATGTCGAGAAACAGGGTCGGACCCTACTACCGACGGCAACCGGAATGGTGGTCTCTCTCTGGCTCGAAGAAAATTTTACCGACTACATCAGTGACACCTTCACCGCAGAGATGGAGAATGAGCTTGACGAGATCGCACGCGGCGAGCGTGGTTATGAAAAGACCCTGACTGATTTTTACGGCCCTTTTGAAAAGGCGGTGCGTGCAAAAGACAAGCTCCCAAAGGCGACCTCTCTTGGGGACGCGCCGAAAGAGTTTCCCTGCCCCATTTGCAAAGGCCCCATGGAGTACAAACTCGGCCGCGGCGGCATCTTTATGAGCTGTAAGCGCTACCCGAAGTGCAAAGGGGCACGGCGCGAAGACGGCGCCTTACTCGCTGAAGAGGTGCCGCTTGGCACCCACCCCAAGACAGGGGCGGAGATTTATGTACGTACCGGCCGCTTCGGCCCTTATGTTGAAATGGCGCTTGAGGGTGAGCCGCAAAAGAGAGGGCGCGGACGGCCACGCATTGCCGCCAAACGCGCTTCAGTCCCTCCCGGTAAAAATCCTGCCGAGGTGACGCTCGAAGATGCGGTGAAATATCTATCGCTCCCGCGCGAACTTGGCGTGCATCCCTCGACCAGCAAGCCCGTCATCGCCTCGATCGGCCGCTTCGGCCCCTATGTCGGGCACGATGGCGAATTTCGCTCTATCAAAAAGGGTGATCCGCACACGATCACGCTTGATGAAGCCCTTGCCTTGCTTGCCGAGCCGAAGCGGCCACCGAAGGGTGTTGCAATCGTGCGTGAATTGGGGCCCCATCCACGCACGAAGAAGCAGATCACTTTATACAAGTCAAAAAGCGGCCTTTTCATAAAGCGCGGCCTGCGCCGAATTTATCTGCCAGAAAATATCGACGCCGCCTCTCTCACTCCTGAAGCTGCCGCTGAATTACTGAAATAAAAAAAGCGCCGTGGCTGAGCATGCTCAGTCGCGGCGCGCAGTGACTTCACGGTATGAGCCCCGCTTCGCGCGCTTGGGCCGCAGGAATTAGCTCTTCGGTTGAACTCGGGATCAGGTCGGTGTCCATCGTGCATTCGGTACGCACACGATACGCCTGACCATTTCGTACACGAATCTTCGTGCACGCCAGAGGGCCCGGGCATTCCAAGATTCGCCTGTTGCAGAAACACATCTCCATCTCGTTCCCCATATTTGCAGAATTTCTGACACTCAATATACTACGCGGATGACAACCGTCAAGGAGATCCTTGGGGAAATGCGAAGCGACTCAGAGGCGGATCGAGAACTTGTCGCGAAAGCGTACGAGTTTTCAAAAAAAGCGCACGAGGGGCACACGCGCTACTCGGGCGAGCCCTACTTTATCCACCCTGCCGCAATCGCAAAACAACTTGCCGAGATGGGAATGGATGTCACTACCATCGTCGCCGGTCTTTTCCATGACGCCGTTGAGGACGCGCGTGCGGTCCCCAAAGAGATCGAGAAGGAGTTCGGCAAAGAGGTGCTCTTCGTCGTCGAAGGCGTCACGAAGCTCGGCAAACACAAATATCGCGGCGCCGAGCGACACGCTGAATCCTTGCGTCGGCTCCTCATCGCGACCGCTTCTGATATCCGCGTCCTTATTGTCAAGCTTGCTGACCGCTACCACAACATGACGACCTTGGAGTATGTCCCTGAAGAAAAGCGGCGTCGCATCGCTCTCGAGACACTCGAGATTTATGCTCCGATCGCTGACCGGCTTGGAATGGGTAAGATGAAGCGCGAACTTGAAGACCTCGCCTTCCCCTTTGTTGATCCTGACGCCTACGCGCACATCCTTGAAGTGCGCAAACTTGCGACCAAAGAGACCGAGCCGGGCCTCGCGAAAGTGCAGAAGGTCTTGCGACACGAGCTCGTAAAAAGGGGTTTACGCGATTTTCGCACCGATATCCGCATTAAGGGACTCTGGAGCTTGCACCAAAAGTTAAAGCGCAAGAACGACGACATCACCAAGATCCATGACATAGCGGCGCTGCGCATCATCGTCGCGGGAGAGAACGACTGCTACACAGCGCTCGGCATCGTACATGCGCTTTACAAGCCCTTGCCGGGCGAATTTAAGGATTACATCGCCTTCAAAAAGCCAAACGGCTATCGTTCCATCCACACGACCGTGCTCACCAAAGACGCCGGCATCGTCGAGATGCAGATACGTACTGAAGAGATGCACCGCGACGCGCAATACGGTATCGCATCGCACATGTCGTATAAACAACTCCACAAAGAAGCGTCTAGGGGCTCATTTGCCACACTTTCCTTCTCATGGGTGCGTTCCTTGATCCCCTCGCTCCTCAACTTCAGCAAGAAGCCATCGACTCCAATGTCTCTCGCAAGCGACAACGGAAAGTCCGCCGAGTCGCCGCGCTGGCTTTCAGAGCTTGCAGAAGCGCATGCCGAGATCGCGGGTTCTCGAGAATTCGTAGAGGGGCTTAAAGAGGACTTTTTCTCCCATCGGGTTTTTCTCTTCACCCCGAAGGGCGACGTCGTCGACCTCCCCTACGGCGCGACACCGATAGATTTTGCCTACGCGATACACACTGACCTTGGGGACCACACGCAAGGCGCGAAAGTGAACGGCAAGCTGGTCCCCTTTGAGACGTCCTTGCATAATGGCGATGTCGTCGAAATCATCAGACGCGAATCAGCGCACCCCTCTGAAAAATGGCTCGCCGCCACCAAGACAGCGCTCGCAAAAAAGCAGATCCGCACCGCTCTCGGGCTCACCGAGGTCGGTCGGCGACGACAAAGGGTTCGCAGGCGCCGTACTACACCGAGAAATTCTTAACCGAGTAGAGATCATCGCCGCCTTCGTCACGTCCCACCTGCGTCGTGTTCGGGAAAACGGGGGGTTCGACTGGCGTTGTGTTCGGCACTGGAGAAACACCCCCCGACTCCGCTCGAGACAAAGCGGCGGATTGCTCTGCGGTCTGCCGCTCCGCAAGCGACGACACAAGAGTTGAGAGATCTTCAGGCGAAAAGAAGTCTATCATGAGACGCCCCCCTTGCTCGTTGGCCTCGATGATGACACGCGTGCCCAAGGTTTCGGTGAGGGATTTCTCGATCTCAATCATTTCGGGCGATTTGCGGTGATATCTCCTTACACGATCTTGCGCAATCGAGCGCGCGACTTGCTCGGCCGCTCTTACTGACATCTTTTTAAGCACGATCTCCTTGAAAAGGGTTTCGCGCTCTTCGGGCTTGCTGTTCAAGGCGAGCAGGGAGCGCGCGTGGCCTTCAGAGAGCTCGCGGTTAACCATCGCCTGCTGCATATAGTCAGGCAAGGAGAGGAGACGGATGCTGTTACTCACATACTCGCGGCTTTTGCCGATCTTTGCCGCCACTTGCGCATGCCGAAGGCCGAACTCCTTCACCAATTTTTGTAGGGCCTTCGCACGATCGATGGCATTCAGATCCTCCCTCTGCAGGTTCTCGATGATGGCGAGCTCGAGCTTGGTGAGATTATTCTCGCCGTGGCGTATCACGACCGGCACGGTCGCTAAGGCAATGAGTTTTGCCGCGCGGAGCCGCCGCTCGCCTGAAATGAGCTCGTATTCGCTTGAGAGCCCCCCGCCCTCCTTCTCGACATCCTTGCGTGTAACCACAAGGGGTTGGAGAACGCCATACTGGCGGATCGACTCGGCGAGAGCTGCAAGCTTCCCTTCGTCGAACTCACGGCGCGGCTGAAAGGGGTTCGGCTTAATCTTGTCGACCTCGATCCAAAAGACCGAGTCGTATTTCGTCGGCACATACGCATCGCTCATGCGATTATTCTAACCTATCTGTGCCGGGGGTGGGAGTCGAACCCACATGCCTTGCGGCGGCAGGTTTTGAATCTGCTGCGTCTGCCAATTCCGCCACCCCGGCGCTATCGCCATCCTACGACATCCGCTTGATTTTGAGAATTACCCCGCGCATGCTACTCTGCCGCTGGCAACTAGCTTGGGAGATGTGCATGAATACGTTCTTTTCAATGATCGAGAAGCGTTGGTCAGCAGGCGCCCGGGTCTGTATCGGGCTCGATGCGGAGAAATCGAGATTACCGAAGGAATTCCAAACCATTGGGACTTCAGGTCAAGCCCGCTTCAATCTAGACATTGTGCAGGCAACCAAGGATCTGGCGCTGTGCTACAAGCCGAACATCAAGTTCTACCCTGGGCCGGCGGGTCTCGCCGCTCTCATGCTGACAGTCGAGACAATTCGCACTAAGGCCCCGGGCGTTCCGGTGATTCTCGATGCCAAATACGCCGACATCGGTAACACCAACAAAGGCGCCGTCACGGAGGCATTCGAGATCATCGGTGCTGACGCCGTAACGGTAAACCCATATTTCGGTAAAGAAGCGCTACAGCCGTTTCTTGAGCGGGACGACAAAGGTATCATCGTTCTTTGTCGGACCTCGAACCCGGGTGCCGGTGAATTCCAGAATCTCTTGGTGCAAGACCGCGTGGACGAAATCACGACCGTTCTCCGTCCCTTGTACGAGAAGGTGGCGCTCAATGTGGCGCAACAATGGAATACCCACGGCAATTGCGCTCTCGTCGTCGGAGCGACCGCGCCAAAAGAACTTATGGAAATACGCGGACTAGTCCCCACCATGCCAATCCTCATCCCTGGTATCGGCACGCAGGGCGGCGATGTCGCACAAGCTGTGTGGAATGGCGCTAATTCGCAAAAAGCTGGCGTCATTATCAATTCCTCAAGCGGAATCATCTTTAATCCTGACCCGCGATTGGCGACACAAAAACTCACTGACGAGATCGACGGCGCACTCTCACGGATTCCTGACCGTTGCAGCGTTGGATAATTCAACAACTTTCGCCCCGGTAACGCGTATGTGTTGCCGGGTATTTCTTTTCTGCTAATGTTTACAGAGACCTATTCAGGAGAAAACGAGAATGGAGCGTGACGAGATACCGGTCGAACGACGGAACGATGTACCTTGCAGACACGGATGCACCGTACGGGGCGCCGTCGCTCGGGTCGAAACGCTGGCCGGATGCGCCTGCTTCCCCGAAGACCGCG
>MFLS01000032.1:19252-21333 GCA_001781625.1 Candidatus Kaiserbacteria bacterium RIFCSPHIGHO2_12_FULL_56_13 | reverse complement strand
CGGCCGAGCAGGTTGAGACCGAACTTCTTGACATCACGCTCCAAGTGGGGAGGACGGGGGTCCTCACCCCGGTCGCGCATCTGCGGCCGGTCTCGGTTGCAGGGACGACGGTTGCGCGTGCGACCTTGCACAACGAGGACTTTATTACAGAGAAAGATATCCGTATCGGCGACACCGTCATTCTTCAGAAAGCGGGCGACATCATCCCGGAGATAGTGCAAGTCATAAAGGAGCTGCGCCCGCAAAACGCGAAAGAGTGGAGGTTCCCGTCGCGCTCGTCGCTGTGCGGCGACGACGGCAAGATTGAGCGTGTCGCCGGGATGGCTGCGCACCGCTGTGTCGTCGCGGGTTCTTTTGACCAACAAGCGCGCAAGCTCATCCACTTTGCCGGCAAAAGCGCTTTAGACATCGACGGCCTTGGTCGCGAGACGGTGCGGCTTTTGATGGAGGAGAAACTTATTTCTGACTTTGATGATATTTTTGAACTCACCAAAGACGAGCTCCTTCAGCTTGAGGGGTTTGAGGAGTTGAAAGCGAACAATCTGCTCAAAGGAGTCGAAGACGCGCGACGTGTCTCACTCGATTGCCTTATCGTCGGGCTCTCAATTCCGCACGTGGGAGAAGAGAACGCGTATCTCCTCGCGACGCATTTCGGCACGCTTCAGAGACTTGCCCGAACGAGCTCTGAAGAGCTTGGGCGGGTCGAGGGCGTAGGGCCCATCATTGGCAAATCGGTATTCGACTGGTTTTCGAACAAGTATAACCAGGCGCTTCTCGCGCGCCTATTGAAACACATCAAGATCCAAAAAGTCGAGGCGCCGGCGAAGGGCCCGCTTCAGGGGCAGACTGTCGTTGTTACGGGCACGCTCCCGACCCTTTCGCGCGAAGAAGTGGAGGCCTTGGTGCGCAAAGCCGGCGGCAAAGCCGCCGGCTCGGTCTCCAAAAAAACCAGTTTCGTGGTCGCGGGCGAGAACTCGGGCTCCAAATTTGATAAAGCGAAGTCGCTTGGCATCCCCGTCATCTCCGAATCCGAATTTCTCAATAAAATCGCTACTTGAGAAGTCGGGTCGTCGGGTGTATACTATATTTTAGCTAATGAGGGGCGGATTCCCGGCCTCCAGGATAGCTCATTGCAAGACAGGAGAATCGTCATGGCCGTACAGGTCGCAGGCGAACTGTATTACGATATCGACGGTCAATTGGCCGAAATCAAGCGTCAACTTCGGCAACCAAATGGATACCCATTTGAGCCGCATCACCTCAAGACGAGGCTACAGGATCTGATTGAAGGCAGATTCGGTGAAGAGAAATTCGAGGTACCCTTGCCGCCCAAAAAGGCAGCAACGGTTCTCGCATTTCGCGAAGACCTCTCGGTCGGTCCACTCACGAAGCGGTTCATCCCGAACAAATTCTTCGTGACGCGACCCGGTCTCTACCTCTGGAACGATATGCAACGCATCCTCAAGGATGCGAAAGCAGTCGAACCGAGCGAAGCCACTGCGAAGTTGAAGTCGTTCGATCTCACCAAGAACGCCTACGACAAGCAGATCAAGGCCAAGCTTCCGGAGCATTACGAAGTGGAGCTCTGGGAAATCGCCGAGCTCATCGAGGCACAAAAGAACGGCGAAGACGGGCCACTTCTCACGAACGGCTACTCCAACATCTTCTATGTCGCCGGTTTCGCGGTTGACGTGTACTGGGGCGTCGGCCGCCGGAAGTGGTGCGTCGACGATTGGAGGCTCGGCGGCATTCAGTGGGATCGGGGCGGTCGTGTCTTCTCCAGCAACTAGACCCTTCAGAACTTGGGCATTGCCCGAATCCTCGGGCCCTTCTGACATTTTGTCACTTGGGCTCGGGGATTTCTTTTTTTGCTATACTCACCAAATGACGACAGGTGAAGAGGTGAAGAAGTTGGCGGCGCTGGCGCGCGTAAAGGTGAGCGACGAGGAATTACCAAAATTCACGAAAGAGTTCGAGGCGATTCTGGCATACGTGGGGCAATTAGAGAAGATCGATGTACCGAAGGAGGGGACCGAGCGGCCTGCGCTTCGAAATGTCTTTCGCGAGGATACGAATCCCAC
>MFLS01000032.1:18078-19215 GCA_001781625.1 Candidatus Kaiserbacteria bacterium RIFCSPHIGHO2_12_FULL_56_13 | reverse complement strand
TTTCCCTATAAAGAGGGCGACGCGCTTGTCGTGAAACAGGTCATTTCGCATGAATAATTTTCTGCACATACAATTTTCGTCCTATAGGTCAAATATTGTATGCAACGCATCATGAGCAAAATGCCAAATGAGTTAACGATTGCGGAAGCCGCGCGCGCCTTGCGCGCGCGGGAGGTTTCTGTGCGCGAGTTATGGGATGCGTGCCGCGCTGAGGCAATAAAGCGCAACCCGGAGCTGAACGTCTTTCTCGAGATTTTCGATACTGACAAAGAGGCGATCGAGGCCTCGCAGGCACGCATCGATAGGGAAAGAGAGGCCGCGCCGCTTCTTTGCGGCATCCCGCTTGCGGTCAAAGACAATATTCTAATTGAAGGGCATGTGGCGAGCGCGGCTTCGAAAATGCTTGCGAATTACACAGCGCCCTACAGCGCGACCGTCATTGAAAAGCTGAAAACACAAGGCGCGTTGTTTATCGGCCGCACCAATATGGACGAGTTTGCTCTCGGCGGCTCGACCGAAAACTCTGCATTTGGCGTGACGAAAAATCCGCACGATACTTCGCGGGTCGCGGGCGGGACCTCCGGCGGCTCAGCGGCCGCAGTTGCCGCGCATTTGTGCATTGCGGCGCTTGGTTCGGATACCGGCGGCTCGGTCAGGAATCCCGCGAGCTTCTGCGGCGTTGTGGGGATGAAGCCCACCTACGGCGCGGTCTCGCGGCATGGGCTTATCGCCGCCGCTTCTTCCTTCGATCAGATTGGCCCGCTCGCGAAGTCTCCCGAGGATGCGCGGATACTTTTTAATGCGATTTCCGGCTTTGACGCGAGCGATTCCAATTCGATTGAACTTAAAGACAGTGAAGGGAAGGTGCAGAGAGTCGGTATCCCGCGCGCTCTTCTCGAAGGCGTTGACGCAGAAGTACGAAAAGCTTTTGATGGTGCTCTTGTCAAATCTGGTGCAGAGATTGTTGACATCGACCTGCCGCTTGCGGGTATTGCGGTCGCCGCCTACTACATCATCAACTTTGCCGAGGTCTCTGCGAACCTCGCGCGTTTCGACGGTATCCGCTATGGGCTCGCTTCGCGCGGGGAGAAATTGCTTGATGACTATATCCTCTCTCGCACGGGAGGGTTCGGGCCT
>MFLS01000032.1:5448-18001 GCA_001781625.1 Candidatus Kaiserbacteria bacterium RIFCSPHIGHO2_12_FULL_56_13 | reverse complement strand
TAAAATCGGCGAGAAGTCCGACCCGGTCTCGATGTATCTCGAAGATATCTTCACTGTCTCCGCGAATCTGACCGGCATGCCGGCGATATCCGTGCCGATGGGGGAGGTGGGAGGTCTGCCGGTTGGTATTCATTTCACCGCGTCGGAGCACGCTGAAGAACGCCTTTTCACGATCGCATCCGCGATATAATCATCATCAATGAACACCGTCGAGACTGGCCTGAATCTCGAATACTGGTTCCGACTTATCTACGAGTGCGTCACGGGCGGCTGCTATGGGGTGGCGAGTCTTTCCGTTTGGCTCGCCGAGCTCTGGCAGTGGATAATCATCGTGGGTTACGCGATCATCGTCCTTGGCCTCCTTTTCATCGTTTATGCCATGATGCGCATTTATGATCTCCGAAAGCGCGAAGAAGAGCAGTTGGGGGAGCTCATCGTTGCTCCCGAAGCGGGAGGCCCGAACCCTCGGTGGGAGCACATCGAGTCTTTGATGGAGGCGAGCGACCCCGCAAGTTGGCGGCAGGCGATTATCGAAGCCGACATTGTCCTTGACGAGATGCTGACGCGCCAGGGCTACGCGGGCGACAGTGTAGGAGAGAAGTTAAAGCAAATTGAGCCCTCCGACTTCGACACCCTCGAGGACGCATGGGAGGCGCATAAGGTGAGGAACCAGATTGCGCACACGGGTTCGTCGTTCGATCTTTCTGAAGTGCTCGCGCGTCGCACGATGGCGCGCTACGAAGCCGTCTTCCGCGAATTCAAGTTTATCTAACTACTAGTTGCGGGGGGCCGACTTGCACGGCCATCTCGAGGTTATGAGCCTCGCGAATTACTATTACTCTACCCCGCTATTGCCCGCAGTATAGGGGCGGGAAATATTTTTTGCAATGCTCTTATTTTAGCACGTTCCAAATCGACGGTACTTCAAGCCCTAGCGTCCATGCAGAAAAGCCGTAGAGTTTGTGTGCTTTGATGAGGTCGTATTTGTAGCGGATGCTTTTCGCGTTCTCGTACCACAGGGAGTACATCACACCTTCGGCCATATAGTGCATCACCGGCATCTTGTTGAGCGAGTCGAAAGTTACGACGACCTTGCGCCTCACGAAAATCCCGTCGATCGTTTCATTGCCGCCGATGCCGATAAGTTTGCCGGTGGAAGCATCGCGCGCCCAGTAGTAGAGAGCGAGCCCGAGCGATAGTTTCTCTTTAGGGACATGGAGGAGCGAGTAATCGAGCACTTTCTCGAGCCACGCCCACTGTACGGCAGGGCCTTTCGAGGTCGGGTCGTCGTAGCTCATCACGCTTATAAAATCGGCCGAGGTGGCCAAGGCGTCATAGTCGTAGACACCGATGAGTTTCTGCCAGAGGTTATTCGGGTAGTCGGTAGGATTATCCGAGATTTTGGCGACCACCGCGACCGAGGTTTTGAGCCCTGCTGCGCGAAACACCTCGGCGGCTCGAGCGACGAATGCTGAATACGCATCGCGATGGTCTGTGCTCATCTGCTCAAAATCAAACTGCCAGCCCCAGTACCCGCGGTTCTTCGCTTCAGTGATCATGGCGCTTATCGCGATTGCTTGCATAGCAGGGTCGTCGAGCAGATCTTTGTGTGAGTTCACGCTAAACTTCTCATTCGTAACGAGCGGCATAATGTGTGCCTTGTTCTTTTTTGCGTACGCAATGAGCTCCTCCTCAAGAGTCCCCGAGAGGGTGCCGTCAGCTTTAAGCTCATAGACCTGCGGCGCGAAAATATCGACATGCCACGCATTTTTCATAAACGATTTTTTTGCGAACTCGTTGTCGGTGTAATAAAAGAGTCGCATCGGTTTATACGTCGGCGTTGCGGCAAGCGCGGAGAAGGGGAGAGCAAGCACCCCGCTCATGACAAGCGGCACAAGTGCGAGTCGTGCAAGAAGCATTATTTCAAGTATAATCGAGCGCGATGAAAGGCCCTATGATCATAAAACTCGGGGGGAGTATCATCACCGAGAAAAAGAGCGGCAAGCCGGTGGCGCGCGTTCGTGAGATCAAGCGGCTTGCGCGCGAAATTGCGAAGGCGCACCGCGGCAGGCCGCTCATCCTTCTCTATGGCGGCGGCTCGTTCGGGCACCCGCTTGCGAGGCAGTACCGCCTCTCGGGGCGAGCGCTTTCGAGGGGGGCGTTTTTCGGCCTCGGTAAGACATCTGCCGCGATGCGCGTGCTTGGCGAGGTGCTCGCAGGCGCTCTCATGGATTAGGGCATCCCCATCGTCCCGCTCCAAACAAGCGCGTTCGTGAAAGAGGAGAGGGGGAGGCTCATTTTTACAAATCTTCCAATCATCAAAACCATCCTAGTGAAGGGCGGCGTGCCACTCCTTGGCGGAGACGGCGTCATTGCCGACGGCCGCCGGATAGAAATCGCCTCTGCCGACCGGCTTGCGGTCACGCTCGCGCGACATTTTCATAGCCACAAAGTTTTCTTTGCGACCGATGTTGACGGCGTGTACAAAACATTCCCGCCTAAAAAAGAGGAGCGTCCGCTTCGCACAATCACACGCAAAAGTCTTGGCGCATTTTCTCAAACGTCTGCAAAAGGCAATGCGCGCGACGTTACCGGCGCGATGGGCGGTAAATTGCGAGCGCTCTTCGCGCTCCGTGCCTGCACGGTAACCATCTTCAATGGTCTTACTCCGGGCGCTCTTGGGGAGGTTTTACGCGACAAACAACACGGCACACGCATCGAGCTTTAAAAAAAGCGCACATCTGCCAAAGGCAGATGTGCGCGATTAAGAGCAATTACAAGAGCGCATGGAGCGGCATGGGCGGGAAGCATCGGCGACGAATAACACCCTCACGATCCTCGAGGTAGTCGACAATCATCTCCCATGCTCCTTGGCGGAGCCACTTCTCGAGCGCCTCTCGAGGGTGTACCCAGCGGTGACCGTTCACCTCTCCTCCACTTTGTGAGGGAGAGGGGAGGTCAGTTCGCGCTGTCTCCCCCACGAACAGCGCGGCGATCGGTCCCGCATCGAGACAATACACGCCGCGCCATTTCTCTTCAACCGTGATGTGGCCGCTAAAGCCGGGGATCTCTTCAGCAATGAGCCGACCCACGGCCGTGAGAAGAGGCTCTTTTCTGTAAAGCAGAGTCTCCATCGGCGGGGAGAACATCCCCGCGTACTTTCCGAATTCGGGCTTCGTCTCACCCTCTTCTACGAGCAATATCTCGCCGCGAGGATTCCTCACGACAAGCGCCACTCCCCGCACTCGGAGAGCGCCATTTATAGGTACTGTCACCGCACTCTCCTTGAAAGAGCATCGTTAGATAGGATACCATTTTTATACATCGTGTAAGGATAAATAAAACCGGAGCCCACTTACTCGGGCTCCGGTTCGGCGTGACTTTTGCACATTTCAGTTGGAGCTTACTTGCTGAACGCCAAGGTTTTTGGCGGCGATGACGCGTTCCGCCCATGCGTCGCCAGCGGCACTCTGGAGCTGGTCTTCAGAGGCAGCGCGAGTGATCGGCCGCTGGACAAGTGCCATGTGCGTTTCCCACACGAACGAGTGTTCGGCGCACGAAAACGCGACTAGGTCTACCCGAGTGGTGTAGGTTCTTGAGAACAAGCCCTCGCTTTTTCCTGTCCCGAGGTTATGTGTCGCGAATACGAGCTCCGTACCGGTTTCGCGGCATACGAGGTCGAACGCCTCGGCTTGCTCACCTCGCGTAAGCTCCTTGAGGTCACGGCTGATCTGCGCCGCCGTTGCAATCCCGCCGACCCTCGATGGCGTTGAGACATCGAATTGTCCGGAGGCGATGAACTGTTCGGCCATATGCAGCTCGCCGCTCTCGCCTGGCCATATCGCGATCCGCCGCGCTGGTGGGAGTGCCTTGAGCTCCTCGTTTTCGCCATTCTCGCCGATGAATCCGATTTTCATCGAGTTACCGAAATCTTTGTAGATAACGGCGTTTGCCGCCTCTGCCTGTGGGGCGTAAAGCGGTATGGCAACGAATACAAAAGAAAGCAGAAGAGCCGCCATGCGGAGATCTCTGCCAACCACTGACTTGATCATGAGTAATCTCCCAAGGTACCTCTACAAACCGGGTATCGGTTTGGAGTCCACCTTTTATTTTCCCATAAAATCCGAAGAAACACCACCAACTAATGCCCCGGGATACTTCACTGGTGGCGAGCTCAAATATTTTCCAGACGAAGTCCATATCTTAGATGTTTACCCCGCCCATGAGTATCGTTCGCGATAATATAAGCGACAACATCCGCTTTGAAGAATTCTCGGGGTATTGAAGCCTTCTCCAGGTACCGATTGCCGCCGTTTTTCTTTTTGTGTGGTAAAATGAGAGCATTCAACTCTTGGGACGCGTTCCCATTTGCAGGTATGAGAAAGAAAATCGCTCGTGAGCAGAGCCCACTGAAGGAAGCTTTTAAGCTCCTCAATGCATCCAACGTGAGCGATTTGTGTAAAAAGTTCATTGCAGAGGATCAGCGTCTTATAAAGGCACAAGCCTTGGACTATAAGAACAAGGCTCTCGTTATAAATAAAGCCAAAGAAATAATAGAGAGGGCAATCGAACAGGGTTTTTCTGGTGAGAAACAAGAGAACGACGATCTGCGGGATGTGTTGTGGTTTTGGTACCATCATGCAACTGGGTATGCAATCTGGCGTTATAGAGATAAAACGAAAGCCCGAGAATTCTCAAAAAAAGCACTTAACTACCAAGTAGCAGATAATCCAAACAAAATTACGCGCCCCCTCTATTTACTGGTGCACGATAGAAAGACAGAAGCGGAGGATTGGCTGAAGACAATTTCTGAAGAACCCGAGAAAACTGCTTCTCAGGGGATAATGACAGAATTCAATACGAGGAACCTCTTTAAATCCTAGGGATTCACTTATTTTAAAATTCGGATAATATTCACCTAGATAAATCGATTTTCAACTTACTCACGGGAGGAAGGTGATAAAAAGTGAGTAAATCAAATGCTCTTAGAGTGTCGGATACAGCGCCGCTCATGCTTCGTCGAGCACGGCCACGTCCAGTATGTCCTGCAGAGACCATGAACATGACCGTGGTCACGACGCAGGGCAGTGTCCCTGAGAGACATGATCAAATCGATGATCCGACCGCGCCACGCAATGACTGAACCGGCTAAAAATCCGGTTCGTAAAAAGAAGGAGGCACTGCCTCCTTCTTTCTTTTTCAAGCGCGCAATTGTACGATGCGCATATGAGCGGGCGCACAGAGCTGAAGAGACTTCAAGATATCTGTACTCATTTTGGTGTCGCTGACATTTACGAGCTACACCAGTTGAATCTCGAGCATGATCAGAAACTCATCAAAAATTGCGGATTTGATCCGCAGAATACCGCGCTCACGAACAATCAGATTAAAGATAAACTAGCATCTCTCTCACTTATAAATCTGCCAGAAGCAGAACGGAAGGCAGTACAAAATATACTCTGGTTGTGGTATCACCACGCCACCACGGTGTGCATATGGCAGAAACGGGATCTTAAACAGGCGCGAATTTATTGTAGTACCGCACTCTCCTACTTATATGAGGGACATCCTAATAGGATTACGCCCGTGCTTTGCATGCTCCTCAATGGAGAAATTGATGCGGCTCGCCTCTGGACGGCTGAGAAAGTGAACGAGATAGAACGCCCATATGCCGAACATCTTCTCGCTGAATACGAAAAGGGAACGTTTAACTAAAACCCTCGGCGCGCGTTCAGCGCCGAGGGTTTTTCTAGGCTCGTTGAATGATCTTCTCGAACATCGTGGCAATAGTGTCGGCGACCGGCAAACCCCCTAGTTTAGCGATCCATTCCCACTGCCCACTCGGATTCACTTCGAGAAAAACGAATTCACCGCTCGGCATCTCGATAAGGTCGAGGGCACCATATCGAAGACCAATCGAGTTCATGAATGCGATGATTTTATCTCGAATATTTGATGGCAGTTCGGCTGCGGTATGCGCGACATGTGCGAAGTCATAATGCCGCCAATCCGTCTCGGTTTTCTCACTGGCTTGAGAATCGATTCGGCATGCGAGGATCTCTCCGTCAACGAACATGACACGATACTCATACTTTTTCGGCATGTACTCCTGCGCGTACACCGCACATGCGCGTATCGCCGCAGGGCTACGCGCGATCTCGGCAAAGTCAAATCTCTCCGAATACAGAACGAGCTCATCTTTCGAATCAAGAGACGTGTAACCGATAGATTTGAGAAGTAGTCCGTCATGTGCGCTCGCGAACGCCGTAATATGTCTGGGATCGTTACTCATCCTTGTTTTCGGAGTTCTGAGTCCAGCCGCATGTGCGTGTTGCTGTTGCAGAAGCTTATTGCTTGCAAGCCGATCAAGGTTTCCAAATGTATTAATCCATGGACAAGACAGGACCGAGAGCGTGGCGTGGATTGCGCAGAGTGTCTCATTCCAAACGAACCGCTGTTGGGGATCAACGATGTCGCGAACGCGCGTTTTGCGATTCACACGAAGATACCAAGCGACGCGAATATTTTCGATTGGTGCATGCACCGTCGTATTCGCGTCTTCTCCGAGCCGTACGAGCTCGACATGTCCGCGCGGTGCTACTCCGTCAAGTTCCACATACAGCGAACCGTTTGTCTCTACGAAGTGTTCTGGATCGAGGATACCTATGCGGATCCCCCGACGTTCACAGATTTGCACAAACGCGTCATAGTAGTACCTCTCGCTGAGGCTCGATACGATGAGTACGTCAATCATCTAAGCATTCCTTTCTTCATTTCAAAGATTTCTTTCTTACGTCTGAAAGTAGTTTAGATTATAAAAATCTAATTGTCAAGACGTCGTACAGTTAAGGACGAAAACCCATGTCGTTTTGCGAGCTGAACAGCCTTCGGGTTGTGCGTCACGGTGAAGCAGCGCATACCGCCCGGGACTAATTCGAGGCGTTGTCTATATATGCGTGAACCGATACCGCCTCCTCGCATATCTCGCGGAACAAAGAAGGAACCGAGCTCAAGCCATTGCGGGTGGTCCGTTTCCCAGAGCGCACCGATACCAACGATACGATCTCCTTGCTCGATAATGACAGCACGGTTGCGCCCGTATGCTTCGCGTAACCTTTCGGGCGTGATGCGTTCCTTGAGGAACACCTCATCATCCCGATTTTCTGCATACATCGCTTCCGATAGAACATCCCATTTATTCATGACACTCTCCTTTTTGAGTCGACGCCTTACTTCATCGAGTCCCTGGCCTAAAACGACTCGGCCATCACCGTCTGGATACCGTGCGAGGACGTGATATCCGAGTTTTTCAGTAAACCATTTGTAGGTCACCGATGCTTCGGGCAATTCCCGTGTCCGGACAATACCGATTTCGAGCTTCTGAGCTTCGAAATCCTCCAGACGTTTTTCAAACAGCTGTCGCGCAATCTTGCGATTCCGTTCCGTCTCGATGACTCCAAGCTCGTCTTGATACGCGACGAAATTCACTTCGCCGAAATGCTCTTTTATAGCATCGACGACACTGATGTCGAGTTTTCGCTCGAGCTCGGTAGGACTGATGGGATATCCCCAACAGAAGCCAATCACTTTTCCCAACCGGAGCGTAATCCAACAGGATGCGTCGGTAGAGATTTCGTGCTGTTCAGTAATCTCTCGGTCGCTCGTGTGCGGCGAGAAGCGAAGCAACGATATATCGTTCTTATTCACAACGGTCTCCTTATCTGGGTAGTGTTAAAGAACGGGTGGCCATCTTATGAGTCCCAGAAGTCTCATGAGCGCCCTGTTGGTGGTTTCTAGACCCCACCAACAGGGCATGCACGGATAGAAGGGAACCGAAACCGGTCATGCTACAAAGCAAGAGCCCCGCGATTGCGGGGCTCTTTGCTAGGCGTGATGGGGAGACTTAGTGTATCGACGCGCAGGAAAGAGGCCCGCAAGAGAGCGGGTGAGGGGACGGAAAGGATGATTAGGAGCGCACATATCGTGAATATCTTCACTGCATCTAGTATACGCGGATACTCCCTGAAGATTGGATTATGGTGTAGGATGGCTCTCGGAGATTCTAACGGAGCCAGAAATGCCAGTCGTCATATTTGATCTCTACCGAACTCTTTACGACCCGGATAAGGACGCTCTCCTTCCGGGCGTCATTGATACTCTCCAGAGGCTCAAGGATGCCGGTATGCGTCTGTATGTCGTTACTCGTGATGAAGGAAATCGTTCAGACATTCTCCTGCGACTTCAGATCAGAGATTTCTTTCATGGCGTTCTTCTCGTACCCAGCAAATCAAGAGAGGTATTCCAACCACTTTGTGCTTCTGCTGGTGAGGTCTATGTCATCGGCGATAGGATCAAGGAAGAGATTCTTTACGGTAATCAATGCAAAGCCAAGACTATCTGGTTCAAAAACGGGAAATTCGCTTCCGAGGGACCTTCGGTGACCGGAGAAGAACCCTGGAGAACCGTCACAAACATGTCTGAAATCGTCCCAATCATTTTAAAGGAGCCGCTCGGATAAATCCGAGCGGCTTTTGTCGCTGTTTGACAAGTGAATACTTGACTGATAAACTTGCCGTAGATTAAAACCTCTGATTCTGGTCCCGTCCGCCAACTGGCGGGCGGGGTTGGGCCGGAATCGTCCTGACGCTCCGGCGGAAGGGCAAGGTGGCTTCTGCGCATGTGGAAGCCCGGTATCCTCCGTAACCATGGGATAACCGGTGTCTCGATGAGCCGGTGAGCATAAAGTAAGGTGGCACCGCGGAAACCCGCCCTTACGATGCAAGCATTTTGCTTGTGTCGCGAGGGCGGGTTTTTGTATGTACAAAGACCCGAGAAGTTCCTTTCAACCCAAAGGCTCAAAGAGGAGATACGTCATGGAGAGTCTTGACCTATTCAAGCAACAGTTCAACTTCAGACAAGCCGGCGCATTTCAGGTTGGGGTCGAGAGGGAGTGTTTTATCACCGACGGCGGTGGAAATATTGTCCCGGCGGCACCCGCAGTCATAGATTATGTTCAAAGAAACGGATGGCGCGGGAGGAATGAACCTGAAGTGCGTATTCATCCTGCGGAAGCGCTTGGCTATGAGCTGTCAGCGTGCCAACTCGAGACGCGCATCGGACCTTGTCGTATCACGGAGTTGGCAGGAGCTCTTGCGTGGCCGGACCGGGAACTCGCTGATTCTTTGAGGCAGCTTGGCTTACAAGCCCTTTATCTTGAAGTGGCTCCAGACGATATGCCGCTTGATGTGTATCCCGATCCTTCCGGACGATATGCGCGAATCGTCGAGACCATGTCGCGTGAGCGACTGCTCGCTGCTTGTCAGGTGACGGGCACGCATGTACACATCGGCATGCCCGATCACGAAACGGCGCTGCGTGTCTACAACCATGTGATTGGCCGATGTACAGAACTTTGTGAACAAGGAGACGGTTCTTCTGGGAGACGGCTTGCAATTTATCGCAAGGTCGAGCTCAATCCCGAACCTCCTTCCTACGAGAGTTGGGAAGATTTCTTCAGCAAAGCTTTGCTGAAGAAGTTTGCCGACAATCCTCGCGATTGTTGGACGCTCATCCGGGTCTCTATCCATGGAACTATCGAATTTCGGATGTTTGGCTCAACCTCGTCGCTCGAACGTATTGAGGAATGGGCAAATCGTTGTCACGAGCTTTGTGTCGAGGCAGCGCGTTAGTAAAGGCGGGGGATTACGCAGTCTCCCGCTTTCTTATTATCCGATAAACACGATAGAATCTCTTTTATGAGTTACACGCTTGCTGAACTGCAGACTACATTCGAACGTTTCAAGCAGAGCTCCTATGAAGGAGTCTTAGGAGTCATGCGTGTCGATAGCAGGAGACCTGGATCAGTGTTGGGAATTTCGGCGTGTACGCATGGTAACGAGCCGAGCGGACTCGCGGTATTTGAATTTTTGCTAAAGGAGAAACATATAGAAAAGGAATTGCTTTGCGGATCGCTCTATCTCGTCGTTAATAATATCCGAGCCACGGAGAAGTTCTTTAGCGCGGTAAACGAAGAGGAGATTCGCAAATCGCGTTACTGTGATGTAAACATGAATCGTCTCCCCAAAGATACGTTGGAGTTGGAGAACGATGCTCGATATGAGGTTGTGCGCGCACGGAAAGTCTATCCAATCTGGGAGCGATTTACCGTCGGATTAGATGTACACAGCACGCTCGATCCGAGTGAGCCGATGATTATTAGTCGAGGAGGGGGGTTTCATCCAGAGCTGGTCCGTGGATTCCCAATCCAAACACTCATATCAAATATTGATAAGATTCAATTGGGTGCTCCCGCTTTTGCTTTTTATGGTGGTCTCGAATCAAATACACAGGTATTCGCGATTGAGGCCGGCCAGCATACGGATCCGGAATCCTTTGGGCGCGCTGTTGCCTGTGCGACGGCGCTCTTGCAGAATCTCGGAATGCTTTCGGGCACCTCCGCAGAAAGGAGGGTCGATTATCGGGAGTATCATATCAATGATTCAATCATATTTCCAAACTCGTCATTCGATTTCGTTAAGAGTTTCAAATCATACGATGAAATACGGAAGGGTGAACTCCTCGCGAGGAATGCGAATGGGGAAGAAATCCATGCCCCATTTGATGGTCACCTCATCATGCCTACTTCAAGGCGCGGAGACAAGAAGGACATATCCGAGGAAGTTGCTTTTCTTTCCCGCCCGGTTAAAATTCGCCAGATCTAAAAATCAGGCCCGTTCAGACTCCTGTCCATTGCGGGCCAGCAAGAAAGGGCTATACTCTCCGACAGATGCTCCTCTGGGGGCTTGTTTTTTACACCTGGAGAAATAAGGAGAAGTTCGATGACCAGTCCTTTGAACTCTTCAGAGAATGAAGAGTGGAAGTGGCCCACGCCGATTCCAGACCATGCCCAACAGACATTCTTCTGGGATCGGCAAGCACCTAATTACAACGATGCTCTTATGACGCGCGATAATGCAGGCGAACTCGCCATTGTCGAGTCGTTCTGCAAGGATTTCACGGATCGCGGGTGGGTGGCGGACGATATCGTCACGCTCGGCGGGGCGACAGGTTGTAGAGATCCTCTCGTTGTTAGCGATGTCCTTGCGAAGGCGAAGCAGAAGCCCAAGAAGATCTTCTTCAACGATCTCTCTCCGGCGATGGTAGGCATGGCACAGAAGACGCATCTCACTCGTTATCAAGAACCACCGCATACCGTAACGGCGATAGCCGGGCCGATACACGAAATCGCTCAGCACATCCCACGAATGCCGCGACGAGTCATCATCGGTGTCTATCGTTTGTGGGCGCTTCTCGAGTCCAGTTTAATCGAAGGGTATGCTTACTCGGGACTCGAAGGATATGTCCGAAATGCGGAGCGACTCGGTGATTGCTTTATCCTCGAACCAATACGGTTCGAGGGGACGCAATATGTGCCGGTAAGTCCACCAATTGAGCTTATCGCGCAGGCCGACAGGAAGGAGTATGTCGAAGCGTTACGCGTCGTGCGTCTCGCCGTTCTCGACCACCTCCCTGATGCCATCCGAGTTACCGGGTTGTTCGATAATGGATCAGAACCATTCCTTTCGCACTGGTTCAGCGAATGGGGGGTTCGGAATCTTTTTGGGGCCAGTTTTCCCGCAGAACGGATTCATCTCATGTCGCTCGTCCGCTGTCCAAAGGGATTCGTGCTGTGCCTTGATCCGGTCAGTTCGCCGCCGAAGGGCATCGTCACGGTTCTGAACAATGTGCTCGGAAATGTGCTCCCGCATGAGCATGTCGATACACTCCGTGCCATCGATCGGCTCTCGTCGTAGGTGTTTTCTAAAAAATGAGGCCCGTTCAACTTAGGTTGAACGGGCCTTTTTGTATGTTACCTTGCGGCGACTAGTAGATAACGATGCCCATTTTGTCTCGCACGATGGCGGTCGTCTCGATAATGAGTCGTCGAGCTTTTTTACCACCCTCGTGAAGGACTTCTCGGGCCAACACATCCTTATCTGCGAGTTCTTTGCGCCGTTCTTGAAACGGCTCAAGAATCTTCGCGATGCTGTCAACAAGCAAATCCTTGCAGTCAGCACAGCCGATCTCTGCCCTTTGACATTGATGTGCAATGACGCGCGACTCGGCTTCTCCACTGCTGATGAGTTCATGAAGTGGGTATACCGACCGGCAACCATTATAGGGATCACCGGGGTCGGATCTTCGTTTGCGATCCGGGTCAGTAACGCCCTTTTCACGATAGCGCTGGCGTATTTGATCGATCGGCGCGTTTATGTCGATAGAGTTATCCGTGTCGGATTTCCCCATTTTCTCGCCGTCGAGTCCCGGGATTTTCACCATCTCGTTCATCATCTTGGGGATGACGAACGTCTGTCCGTAACGGTCGTTGAAGCGCTTGGCGAGATTCCGGGTGACCTCGACGTTCGGGCGCTGGTCGCTCCCTACCGGCACAAGAGTGGCCTGCGGACCGAGAATGTCTGCAGACATCAGCACCGGATAGTTCACGAGCCCGAGATTTACGTTGTCCGGGTTTTTTCGAACGAGATCCTTGAAT
>MFLS01000032.1:0-5415 GCA_001781625.1 Candidatus Kaiserbacteria bacterium RIFCSPHIGHO2_12_FULL_56_13 | reverse complement strand
ATTTCTCCGAGGGGTTGCACCATCGCGAGCAGGATAGACAGCTCCGATATTTCCGGAATGCTCGACTGGGCGTAGATAGTCGATTTGTTCGGGTCGAGTCCCGCGGCAAGATAATCCTTCGCGATCTCGAGGACGTTGCCGCGCAACTCCTCGGGGTTCTGAAGCGTCGTCAGGGTGTGCAGGTCGGCGATGAAATACAGGCACCGGTTCCCCGGCTTCTGGAATTCGACGAAATTCCTGACCGCTCCCATGAAATTGCCGAAATGCAGGCGGCCGGTTGCCCGGATACCTGACAGTATGGTCTGTTTGAACATGGCACAATCCTTCTGTTAAACACCTTCTGACGGGATACTGCGCTCGCTGAACACGACTGTCAACCTTGACTTAATTATAGAATACTTCTACAGTGTCTCCAGCAACCCCACGTACATTTAAGGGAGTAGTGTGATGGATCAGACCATACCGCTTGAAACACTCGCAAAACGTTTGGCTCAGACCGATGAGCTTCTGCTGGACGTCGTCAAACGGCGGATGGATCTTGCTGTGCAGGTGGTGGAACGGAAGATCGCAGAAGCCAAGCTTGCGGGTCAAGAAGTCCTCATCCGTCCTGAAGTCGAGACCAAGCGCATTGCCGCGGCCGTACGGTGGGCAAGACAAAACGGGCTTAGTCGGCACTGTGCAGCCGCGTTCGAGCACCTCGTCATCAACGAGTCCTGCCATGTCCAGTTGATTTACAAGGAGTCTCAAAACAGGGCTGAAAGCCCAGAGACCGATGGAGAGGAATACGAGGTTCAGAAACGGAACCTCCGTAGCCTCACCGAGCATTGGGCGGGATCCTACGATCGCAACTACGACAAAGGCCACTTCGGGACGCGAGAATATAAGCGTTTCGAACTCCAGCTTCTTGGCCGGGAGATCTCAAATCTTCCGCACAGAGAAGTTCTGGTCGATCTCGGCTGTGCTACTGGTAAGGTCGCACTTGCGTTTTGTGATCGGTTTACTTCGACAATCGGATATGACATCAGCGCCCACATGATCGAACGGGCGCGGATGAAGGCGGAGGACAAGGCGATCTTCCGGCGTGTGGACATCGAAAAGGGTCTCGACCTCTCCGACAACACGGCCTCTCTGGTCGTGATGAACCTTGGTACCGCGAGCGACGTGCGCGATATCGAGGGGGTGATCAAAGAGATTCTGCGCGTACTCAAACCCGGCGGGAAATTCTTCCTCTCCTTCTACAACCGGGAAGCGCCTATCTACCGCTGGGAGTTTATTCCTTGGTCTGCCGGTCTCACAGCGACCTTCAACATCTACCACCACTGTCTTGAGGTCTACGATCCGAAAGACAAGCAGAAGAAGATGCCGATTTATGCGAAACTGCATACCGTCGACGAAGTCAGGGCACTCGTTTCTGTCGCGCACAACGTCGAGACGATTACGTACCCGGCAATGAGCATGATTCTTCCTGGTGTTCTATTCAAGGGGCAGCGGGACGCGCAAAAGACGATCGCTTCTATTGATCGCTCTCTCATCAACTCAAATCTCGGGGCCTACATCATCGCGACGGGCGAGAAGAAATAATTCAGAAATCAAGAGTTAGACGGGCCCTCCTTCACGGAAGGCCCGTTTCTTTTTAGCTTGTTATACGGACAGATTTGATATATAATGCAGAAAGACAGAACCTAGAAACCCAAGAAGGAGAACGCTCATGCCACTCAGTGTTGTAGGTGAACCGGATGAGTCGGAAAGGCTTTTGCACTTCCTCGCCTCGTCTCCTCTTCCTGGCAGCGAATGTTTTGTTGCCTCGGAGCATTTCAATGTCGATTGGAGAAAGGACAACGTGCAGATTACCTTCACCTCGGGCGTATTCAGGGAGATCTTCTTGAAAGAGGTCGAAGAAAAGAATTCGTACGGCAAACCAAAGAAAAATATTCCGCCGGGAAAGATAGAAAAAGACATCCCGCCTGGAGAAATGAGGACATTCCTGCTCCAGAAGCCATCGACGAATGGGCCGATTATCCACGCGCTCGGTCAAACGCACGAAATCCATCTTGCCGATCTCTGGGCTGCGTTTAAAAAACAGCCTAAGGGAGAGGTGGGAACTCTTGCTACAAACAATGAGACAACGAACGTATCTTATATTCGGGATATTCAAGGTCAACTCTGGGCCATACGCGCATATTGGTACGGCTTTGGCGAATATTGGCGGGTAGAAGCCTATCCGCGTATGAGCAAGGAAGCTTGGCCTGCCGACTCTCTGATTGTCTCGCGCTGATTTCAAGCCCTCGCACTTCAGTGTGGGGGCTTGTGTTTTTGGAGGAGATGTGATATAGTATAGATAGGTAGATAGCCCGTCCGCGATCCGCCAACTGGCGGAGGCGGACTGGCTGTTTTGAACCTTCAACTCTAACAAAGGAGGGTGCCGATGGTGCCACATCCAGTGAATCAATCGATTCGCTGGTTACGGCGAATCGGTATTTTCCTAACAGAAGTGTTCGCTTCTTTCTTTGACATCCACAGGAGCGACAACGTCCTTACCAGCGGCGGCAAGGTTGCCACTAAGGTCTCAAGCAGAGTCCTCTACAAAATACTGGACTACTGGACCATCCTTGCCAGTGCCGCGATCGTAGCTCACATGAAAAAAGAGGGGTTCGCTTTCTGGCCGACTGCCGGTGCATTGTGGCTTTTCGATATAATCGTAGCTGCGGCGTTCGTTCTCTGGCATGAGACCACTGGACATGACATAACGCTCGGAAAGGATTTTCGACGGGCAACAGACCGGATACATTCGGCCTCACCCATCGCGGGATACATCTCTATGGTGGGCGTCGTGCTCTTTGCGGTTTTCTGGAGCGGGCCAGAGCAGGTGATCTTATTTTTCCGGAAGGAGATTCGTTCTTTCTTCCGGGGAGTCGTGATCTTGCTCGTCCTCACGGCTATCCAGTCCTATATCTGGACTATCATCTACGGGCTAGGGTACGACCTCGTAACCGGCTGGCTTTGACCGGCGACGGAAACTCTCCGCCGCCGGTTCTTTTTATTTTTCGGCAACGATTTAGCTGTTATTGCTATTATTTAAAAATATGACTGTAGCGTACCGCGGCGACGCACGTCGAGTGTCGCACAGTGTATTGAGCCGCCAAAGGGGTAAAAGTCCCTGAAGGGGATTGGTATCGGTTCAAAACCCCAGCCCTTGAGGGCCTTGATGAGCGGGGCCTCCTGCTCTTCTACGATGACACGCTTCTCATCGATACTGAGCACGTTGATGGTGAGCCAGTCGCTTGAGAAATAGAGGCCCAAGTCGAATGGTTTTACCGGTTCGGGAGCAACGAGGATATCCCACGAGTTAAGTGGAGCAGGGATGTCTTTCACCCACGTTGGATTAATGAGGAGTTTGCCTGGCGCAAGCGGGACAATCGTCGTATCAATGTGCATTGGGTGCATGTCTCCGAACTCGACCACATGCACATTGTATTCGGACCCCAGGTGGCGACGCACCCACTCGATACCCATCGTATTGGTAACATTACTCTTTTGCACAAAAATATCGCGGCCGCACCGAGTGAAGTCTGCCGCGTCAAATGCTATCTCGCTATTTCGTATGACAAACTGTTTTTCATCGTAGAGAATTGGCGTGTGAATGTCGTACCACGTATTGTAAAAATCACCCGCCATTGACGGCTTGGGTGCTACGAGCCAGTGTGCACCGGCAGCAAAATATTCGTTAATGAGCTCTCGATATGCGAAACTCTCGTAATACCGCGTACGCCAAGCCATGGGAGCTTCGATGATCGTGTCGCCCACGACCATATAAACGTCGCGCGGCATTGCAGCATAGAGGCCACGGCTCTTCCACCACGGTGTTTCGTACTTTTTTGAGAAATTGAGGGGTCTTGGTCGGCGAACGGTGATGCCAAGTTCAGTGAGCGTCTTTACAAGGTTATCGAGTGCTCGAGCGGCTTGCTCCACCATCTTTTTCGGGAAGCTCTTTCCACCATATTTCTTAAAAAATTCCTGAGCATGTGTAGGGGTTGTCGCCTCGACTTCAGGGCTCCACTCGGGGACGGTGGCACCATCAACGATCCCGACAACGACCTCCTCAAGCGGGTCCCACTCATTACATGACCACACCGTGGAATTATCCGCTAAAGCTGTCTTTTTTCTGGTAGAATCGACTCTTGCTTTTCGAGACGTTTTCTTCTTTAAAATTGGCATGTGTCTGTAATCCACAGAACTCGCCGAATAGGCGTCTGTCGTGTGTATTATGTATAATAGAAGTATAGATAGCATGTATGCCTGAACCCAGCAACCACAGCATGACCACTTCCTCGCGTTATCTAATCGTACTCTTTGTAGTAGCCGTTCTGGCAAGTGTTGCCATTACGTACTGGACTACAATGGTAAAGCAGGATTTTGTCATATTGAACGATCTTGAAGAGGAAGAGGATTCTCTCTAGTACGCTGTATGCCTGAATTACTTTGTCCATGGGAAGCGTCGGAATTCTTCATCTTCTCTTCCAACGTACCAGCCCTCATTCACTACTCGCACTGGGTCGCCACGGTCTCAGCGCTCGGCATGGGCCTGTTCATATTTGCCCACAATCCGAAAGGTTTTGTGCCACGCCTCATTCTGCTCTTCGTCTCTCTCTTTAGCGTTTGGGCAATGCTCGACGTTATGTTGTGGGCGACAAACCGTCCGGACACGGTGATGTTCTCGTGGTCGCTCCAGGTCCTTATAGAGCCTCTGACATACGCGCTCGCATTCTATCTTTTCTATCTCTACCTCTATAAGCAATGGCCGAGTTTCCGTACGAATGTGCTTATCTTCATCCTCTTGCTTCCCTTACTTGTATTCTTGCCGACTACGCTTAATCTTGAGGCTTTGTCTCTTTCTGCCTGTGAAGCGATTGAGGGTCCTCTCGCGAAATACTACACCTATATTGTCCACACCATCCTCGTGCTTGCGATAGCCGTTATGGGTGCACGCAAGATACCTGGACTTCCCACAAGAAGAGAGCGTCTTGTTGCACTCTTCTTTGGTCTTGGGCTTGTCACATTTCTTCTTTCTTTCACGTCGGGAAATATCATGGGGAGCTTTACCGACGATTGGACTTTGAGCCAATACGGCCTCTTTGGTATGCCGGTCTTCGCCGCTCTCATTGCCTATAGCATCGTGCAATTTAAGGCCTTCAATGCAAAGGTCATCGGGGCGCAGATGCTCGTCATCATCCTTGCTATCGCAGTCATCTCGCTCGTGACACTTCAGGAGATAACGAGCGTGCGCGTCGTCGCCGCGCTCACCTTCGTCCTCGTGTGTGCGCTCGGCTACATCCTTGTGAAGAGCGTGAAGCGGGAAGTAGCCCAGCGCGAGCATATTGAAAAGCTCGCGGGGGAATTGGAGCAGACGAACAAGCG
>MFLS01000031.1:2039-14755 GCA_001781625.1 Candidatus Kaiserbacteria bacterium RIFCSPHIGHO2_12_FULL_56_13 | reverse complement strand
AGGCCGAGAACCAAAAGTGCCTCATTGTTTCGTCGCGTACCTCAAGGACAGCGGCAAGCGGCACAGAGTCGCGTTCATAGATCACGAGGCAAAGCGGCACGGGCCAGGAGAGTATCCCCTCGAGGCGCTCCTTCGACATGACCCTTGGGCCATGGCGCTTTGCAAAGTAATCAAGAAAGAGCAGGCGGATTTCTTCAGGCATTTCTTTTGCACTCATCTCGCGCGCCGCCAGCGTGTCATCGAATCGCTTGCCGATGCGCCGATTCTCGCTCGTGAGGGAGAAATCTTTGAGAGGGACGCGCGCGCTCCGCGTCATATAAAACATGCCGTGAGTCGAGAGGTCGGGAGAGTAGGGGAGGTAGCCGCCGGCGTAGACCTTCTCGAGATTATCGCCCGCCTCGAGTAGCGCATATTGACAGTAGCCGAAGCGATAAACGCCCTCGCCATACTCGTGCCCGAATTCTTGGCGCGTGATTTTCATGAGAATGTGTCCCCGACTTCTTTGGTGAGGGCCTCCAACGTGCCATGGAGGTCTCCCGAGGTGAGGATAAGAACGATCTCATTGCCGGTGAGTGCTGCCACGACATCTTTCGGGAGCGCGTACGGGCGCGCGATCGTGCCGACGTGCGCAAGGATCTCGTCGTGTGAGAGCTGGTCGTGCGTGCCGGCGCCCTGCGTCTCGGGCGGAGCTATGAAAACTGTTGAGGCGCCCTCAAATACATTGTCATACCACGCAAGGTTGGCGCGATTGCGCCACCCAAAAGTGTGCGGCTCGAAGACAACAATGAGCGGTTTATTAGGAAAGTGAAGGCGCATTGCTGCTATTGCTGATCGTGCTTTCTCGTACGAAGAACCGAAGCCCTCATACACGGAGACACGGGCTTCGGGGGTTAGGTCGTAGAGCTTGCGGTGCACGCCCTTGAAATCTTTTACTGCCGCCGCGACTTGCGCGAACGTGGCGAGATTCTTCTCGATAACGTAGGCGGCGGCGCCCGTTATGTTCTCAACATTGTGTGCACCAATGAGCGAAGTCTGGAATTCTCCGAGCGGCGTTTCTGCCGCATAGAGTGTGAAGCGGGTGATGGCGCCGTACGCGATATCGCGGGCTTGATAGTGACCTCCCGCAAGGCCGTAGCTTACGTGGTGGCAATTGACGGTTCTTGCGAGTGCATGAGCTTGTGGCTCGTCGGCCGAAACGACCACCAGCCCGCCCTTGGGTAAGAGCGCAAGGAGCTCTTCAAACGGTTTTTTGTATGATTCGAACGTCGGGTAGACGTTCACGTGATCATGCACAATCGAGGTGAGGAGGATGTCGCGCGGGTGGAAGTGGAGAAATTTCGCACGCGGGTCGGCGTGGCCCGAGGGGTATTCATCGCCTTCGAGTATGAATAAGGGCGCCGAGCCGATTTTCGCCGGAGCGGGGAGCCGCTCACTCTTGACCGGCTCGGCGCCGATGAAGTAACCCACGTCAACTCCCGCATGTTGAAAGATGTGCGCAATGAGTGAGGTTGTGGTCGATTTGCCGTAGGAGCCCGCGATGACCGTGTTCTCCCGATTTTTGGTGACCTCGCCAAGTATCTCGGGGAAGGAGTAGACCGGCTTGCCCCTCTCGTGCGCCGCTCTCACCTCTTCGTTTATCGCGGGATCGAGTTTCGCATTCCTGCCCACGACGAAACACTCGGTGTCAGAGGGAATATTTTTAGGGCTATAACCTCGCGCAAAACTGATGCCCGCAGCTTTGAGAACCTCAACGGGAGGCCCATACACAGCGGCATCGTCAGAGCCCGTAACAACCCACCCGGCCTCTTTGAGGAGGAGCGCGGTGGCGCTCATCCCGACTCCCGCGATGCCGATTATGTGCGCCTTGCGCATGGCAAAAATGTAGCACACAGAGTACAGTGCTCCCATGCAAGGAGTGTTATCGGTAGTGGCAACGCCTATCGGCAACTTGGGAGACATAACCCTCCGGGCACTTGAGACGCTGAAGAAGGCGGATGTGATTTTTTGCGAAGACACTCGTGTTACGGCGAAGTTGCTCGCGCGGTACGAAATCTCAAAACCGCTTGTCCGCTGTGACGCACATAAGGAGGATGCGGCTGCAAAAAAGGCGCTCGAACTGCTTATAGAGGGGAAGCGGGTCGTACTTGTCACTGACGCGGGGACTCCGGGTATCTCTGATCCGGGAGCAAGAGTCGTCGCACTCGCCCGTGCGAGAGGTAATAGGGTCGAGGTCATCCCCGGCCCCTCGGCCTTGACCGCCGCGCTTTCGATCGTTGGTGTGCCCTTGAGCGAGTTCGTATTCTTGGGCTTCTTGCCGCACAAGAAAGGTCGGCAGACCATTTTTAAGGAAATTGCAAAAGAAAAGCGTGCTGTCGTTTTTTATGAGTCGCCACATCGTATTATGAAAGCGCTTGAGTCGCTCGTCTCCACGAGGCGGGAAGTGGTCGTCTGTCGAGAGCTCACGAAGATGTATGAAGAGGTCCTCAGGGGCTCGCCGCAAGAGATCATCGCAGGGCTCAAGGCCAAACCCGGTCGGGCTCGAGGCGAATTCGTCGTAGTGGTACACTAGTCTCCATGTCTCGTTCAGGCATCCTCATTTTGGTCGGCCTCCTCACCATTCTTGCTGGTTTCGTCGGCCTGCCACTTGCGTGGCTTCGCGTGCTCTTGCCGATCTTCGGGGCTATTGTGATCGCGATCGGTTTTATGATGCGCACCGAGCGTATTGCTGCGCTCAAGCGAGAGATGCCTGCACCTCCCAATGACCCGTCCTCGGCCGCGTAACGGGCATCTCGGCATCTTCGGCGCGGGCATGTTCGCTTTTGGCGCCGCCGCACTCTTTGTCTTGCCCGCAGCATTTGCAACCACCTATATCGGCGGCGCGGCCGTCGTTGACGCGGTGCACGAAAGTGGGTTCCCTGTGCGACCAAAAGCGACCCATCTCCCAACACCGAGCGCGGTGAAGGGGGTATACATGAGCCAGTGCGTTGTCGGCACCCCCTCGTTTCGCGAAGCGCTCGTAGCGTTTGTCAGAGAGACCGAACTCAATTCGGTCGTCATTGATATCAAGGATTTCACTGGCTACATCTCGTTTACGACCGAGAACCCGGCGCTCAAAGAGGCCGTATCAGACGAATGTCGGGCAAGTGACATGGCAGCGTTTATCAAGATGCTCCATGCGCATGATATTTACGTCATTGGCCGTATCACGGTCTTTCAAGATCCGCGTTATACCGCGCTCCACCCCGAAGAGTCGGTGCAAAGCGTCGCGCGACCGGGCGAGCCGTGGAGGGATCACAAGGGTCTCTCGTTCGTCTCGGTCGCCTCGCAGAAGTTCTGGGAGTACATTGTCGAGCTTTCGAAAGAATCGTACGATCTTGGCTTCGATGAATTCAACTACGACTATGTCCGTTGGCCTTCTGATGGGCCGATGAAGGACATCATATATCCGTCAGCTAACCGCGCTGAGGAGCTCGAGAAGTTCTTTGTGTATCTTGCAAAAGAAGTGCGCCCGACGGGCGCGGTAACATCGGCTGACCTCTTCGGCTATACGACGGTCTTGACTGACGACCTCGGCATCGGGCAGATCCTCGAGCGTGCACTTCCGTACTTCGATTACATTATGCCGATGGTGTATCCCTCTCACTACAACAAGGGCTTTGCAGGGCTCACCAATGTAAACAGCGATCCTTACAAGGTCGTTTATGCTTCGATGGTAGGTGCGGTTGCACGCGCCGTAGCTACAACGACGACTCTTGGCGCTTTCACCCACATGCCCATTACCGAGACGGTAACAATACCTGCACACGACGCCATCGCGACTTCGACCGAACAAAAATTCACTGGCCTCTATTCAAAACCCGCGTATCCAGTGTCAAAACTGCGTCCGTGGCTCCAATCATTCGACTACCCTGTGCCCTACACGCCCGATATGGTCGCGGCGCAGATCAAGGCAAATGAAGACGCCGGTCTTACCTCCTACCTCTTTTGGGACCCCGCCAATAAATACACCTCGCTGCGCAAAGTCCTCTCTGTCACGGTGTCGTCCACCACCCCCGGACTTGACCAGTGATACACTTTTGATACACTTCCATCATGGCAACTACCAAAGAACGAATCAACGTAAGTATTTCTAAGAGTACGCGGAGTGCCCTCGCACGGCTTGCGAAGCGCGATCAGGTCCCGGAAGCGACGAAAGCCGCGGGACTTCTCGAACTTGCGCTTGAAATTGAAGAGGATCGCGCTCTTGATGCTATCGCTAGTCAGCGCGACAAACGAGGTGTCAAGTTCGTTTCGCACGAGAACGCATGGCGTTAAGCGAATTTGTAACTGAGTACTCCCCGATAGTAGTTACAAGAGACATACCAGCCCTCGATACGTTTTGGCGGAAGGCAGTGCGGTCGGCAATTAAAGAAAAGCTCATGACGCAGCCGGACGTGTTCGGTTCGCCCCTTCGTCAATCGCTCAAAGGGTTTTGGAAGTTGCGCGTAGGAGATTATCGCGTGGTTTATAAAACGCGCGGGAGGAAAGTAACCATTTTCGCGATTTTGCATCGCGAACGCATCTACCAAGAAATGCAAAAGAGAATGATTGTATAATCATGCTATGGCAGATAACCCCGAGCGAGTAACCTATTTTGCCGCGACTGATGCGCGGGGGAAACACACGCCCTTCGGGATAAAGGCGAAGGACAGAGAGAGGCACATGTATGTGATAGGGAAGACGGGGATGGGGAAAAGCACTCTCCTTGAGAACATGGCCATTCAGGATATCCGCAATGGCGAGGGGCTCGCATTCATCGACCCTCATGGGAGCGCCGTCGATAAGCTCCTCGACTACATCCCCGAAGAACGCATGAAGGATGTCATCTACTTCGCCCCCTTCGACCTTGACCGCCCAATCGCGTTCAATGTGATGGAGGATGTCGGCTACGACAAGCGCCATCTCGTGACCTCGGGCCTCATGGCGACCTTCAAGAAGATTTGGCAAGACGCGTGGAGCGCGCGCATGGAGTACATTCTCACGAACACCCTTCTTGCACTTCTTGAATACCCGGGCGCAACCTTGCTTGGCGTCAATCGCATGTATACCGACAAGGTCTACCGCAAGAAAGTCGTCGAGAACATCAAAGACCCCTTGGTCAAAGATTTTTGGGTCAAGGAGTTCGCGACCTACACCGACCGCTACACGCAGGAGGCGACGCCTGCGATACAAAATAAGATAGGGCAGTTCACCTCGAACCCGCTTATCAGGAACATCATCGGGCAACCCACCTCCTCGTTCGATATCCGCAAGGTTATGGACGAGCGGAAGATACTCCTCATCAACCTCTCGAAGGGGCTCGTGGGCGATGTCAACATGCGACTCTTGGGCTCCATGCTCACGACGCGCATCTTCCTCGCCGCGATGAGCCGTGCCGAGCTCTCGGCAGGCGTGCTCAAAAAGACCCCGAAGTTCTATTTTTATGTCGATGAATTCCAAAACTTCGCGAACGAGACCTTTTCTGAGATCCTTTCAGAGGCGCGGAAATATAATTTAAACCTCATCATCGCGCACCAATATGTGGAGCAGATGGAGGAGGAGGTGCGCGCGGCGGTCTTCGGCAATGTGGGCACGACGGTCTGCTTTCGCGTCGGGCCCTTTGATGCTGAAATTCTCGAGACGATCTTCTTCCCCGAGTTTACGAAAGAGGACCTCGTCAATCTCGGGTTTGCGCAGGTGTATCTTACCCTCATGATCGACGGCATTGGTTCGCGGCCTTTTTCAGCGGTGACTCTGCCGCCCATTGAGCCGCCGCCTGTTTCGTATCGCACGCAGGTCGTTGAGCGTTCGCGTACGACCTACGGCAATCCGCGTACCGGTATCGAGGCGGCGATCTTCGCCGAGCTTGCTGAAACTGCGGGCCCAAACCCACCCGAGCCTCCTCGTCGTACGTACGTTCCTCGACGGGAAGTCGCTGCAGAAAAGTCCTCGGATTCCTCGCGTCTTCAGTCGGGCCAGACTTTTGCTTCGCGACCTCCCGTCTCGGAACAAAAACTATCGGGCAAGACTATTTTTTCGCGGGTTCCATCTGCTTCGCTAAAACAACCACCTCCTGCTGCGCAAAAATCTGCAGAGGAGCTCCGCTCCATTTTGCGTACCATGACGGCGAGTGCGGTGAAAGAAAAGGAGAATAAAGAGTCGGCAAAGGAGCAATCATTGAAAGGCGCCTTGGCCGAAGTGCTTAAGAAAAACCCGTCACCACTGCCGCAACTGAAGCCTTCGCAAGAAGAAAAGAAACCCTTTGAGGTCCCTGAAGAAAAACTCCGGCAGATCCTCAAGGGAGATGAATAACCCATGCGCATTCCTGCACTTGCGGTACTGCTTTTTATCGTGTGTGCGCCCGCGTTGTTGCAAGCTGCAGAACTCATTAACATCAATACGGCAGACACGGTACTCCTCGAAACCTTGCCCGGGATAGGCCCAGTCAAGGCGCAGGCGATCATCGACTATCGGCAAGCGAACGGCCCTTTTGCGACAATAGATGACATAGACAACGTGAAAGGGATCGGGCCGGTTACACTCGAGGATATCCGACCACTCATCACGGTTTCTGACTCTGTCGTTGAAATTACTCCGTCGCCCGCGCCGCCTCCGCCAGCCGCTTCGCCAGCTCCACCACAGGCGATACCAGACACACCGATTACGGTGCCCTTGACGACTACGTCCGAACCCCAGCCCGAAGTTATAGAAGAAGCACTTCCGCTGACGCAACCTTTATCCGTACCGGTCAGTTATCAAGAAGTGCAGAAGCTCGAACCTGTTACCAGCCCGTCAAGCCAACCGGCCCATGAAATTGAAGCAGTAGCGGCCCCCGCGGCGCAGGCGACAACCGTCGCCGCCGCGGGGGCCTCATTGACGGCTACTCCACTCCCGCTCACGGCCATCTTTCTGTCGCCCTGGACGCTCGGTTTCGTGGGCATCCTCATTTTCTCTGCGGCGCTGCTTTTATTTTTCTAACCTATGTACAATAAGAAGCTTATTGTAGTCACAGGCGGCGCTGGCTTTATCGGCTCGCACCTCTGTGAGCGCTTGGTGAAAGACGGCCACAAGGTCATCTCACTTGACAACTACTTCACCGGCAGTCGCGACAATCACGTCGCGGGCGTCGATTATCGGGACGGGCATACGAAGGATATTGAGAAGCATGTGCCCGAGACGCCGGATCTCATATACCATCTCGGTGAATACTCTCGCGTCGAGATATCACTTAGCGAGCCAGCGCTCGTCTGGGATCTTAATAAGGACGGCACCTTTGGGGTTGTCGAATTTTGGCGCAAAAAGAAATCGAAACTTGTTTATGCAGGTTCTTCGACGAAGTTCGGCGATGGCGGGCTCGGTCGTGTACAGACTCCGTATGCATGGACCAAGGCCTCGAATACGGAATTGGTACAGAATTACGGTCGCTGGTACGGGCTCCCGTATGCGATCACATATTTTTATAACGCGTATGGCCCCCGAGAACGACCGGCGAGCGACTACGGGACCCTCATTGAGACCTTTCGTCGTCAAAGGGCGGCAGGTGATCCTCTCACGGTTGTCGCGCCGGGCACACAGAAGCGGAATTTTACGCATGTCGACGATATCGTTGAGGGGCTGGTGCTCGTTGGCGAGCGAGGAGAAGGTGATGAGTTTGGTCTCGGGGCAGCAGAATCGTATCCGGTCCTTGAAGTGGCGAAAATGTTTGGCGGCCCGATACAGATGCTCCCAGAACGCCAGGGTAATCGCATGGATTCTGCGCTCGACACTACCAAGGCACAGGCGCTCGGTTGGGTACCACGGCACACCCTCAAGGAGTACATCGCCGCTGCATGAAAAAAATATTAATTTTCTCACTCGCATACTATCCGCAGGTCGGCGGCGCTGAAGTGGCGCTCAAGGAGATTACGGATCGTATCCCCGACATCGAGTTTCACCTGCTCACGCTTCGTTTCAACGCCGCCGACGTGGCAGAAGAGAAGATTGGGAATATTTTCGTGCATCGCATAGGGAGAGGAAACAGTTCTTATGCTTCAAAAATCCTCTTCATGCCGCGCGCCGCCTCCGCGGCGCGCGCCCTCCATCGCGCACACCGCTTTGATGCCTCGTGGGCGATGATGAGCTATATGCTCTTCCCGATCGTCCTCCTACGATTTATGGACTTACGATGTCCATATTTGCTTACGTTGCAAGACGGCGATTCGTTTGAACGCGTGTTCGGGCGTTGGTTTATTTTCCCCTTTCGTCCGCTACTTTCGTATGGTTTTCGTCACGTGGCGGCTGTCACCGCTATTTCGATGTATCTTGCCGCGTGGGCGAAGCGTATGAGCTACCGCGGTACGCCGCAGGTTATCCCAAATGGCGTCGACCTCGCGCGCTTCACTTACTCTCCGCATCGAGGAGGAGGGCGTCTCGTCACCGCCTCTCGGCTCGTCGAGAAAAATGGCATCGATGTCATCATCCGCACTCTCACGCATCTACCCGATGCCTCGCTTCTTATCTGCGGCTCGGGCCCGCGCGAAGCAGAGCTGAAGAGACTCGCCGAAGATCTCAAGGTTGCTGGTCGGATGGAGTGGTACGGCCATGTCGAGCACACAAAACTCTCTGATATTTACAAGACGGCCGATATTTTCGTCCGCCCCTCGCGCTCGGAGGGGATGGGGAATTCCTTCGTCGAGGCGATGGCGGCGGGGCTCCCTGTTATCGCAACCCAAGAAGGTGGAATTGCTGACTTCCTCTTCGACGAGAAGCGCAACCTTGATAAAGAGCCGACCGGTTGGGCCGTCGACAAAGACTCGCCTGGGCAAATCGCGGCGGCGGTAAAAGATATCGTTGCGAACCCTGACAAAGTTGCGCGCATTACTCAAAATGCCGCCAAAATGGTTCGCGAGAAGTACAACTGGGTCCTCATTGCCCGTGCCATGAAAAGGGTGTTGGATAATCTTGTATGAAGCTCGTGCTTGCGACACCCCTCTACCCGCCCGAGATTGGCGGGCCAGCCACATATGCAAAGGCGCTTTTTGAGGGATTGCTGAAGCGAGGAATTGAAGTCGAGCTGGTGAAATTTTCTAATGTCCGGCGCCTGCCAAAATTGCTGCGACACATCGCCTACTACTATCGCGTTCTGCGTGCCGCGAAGAATGCGGACGCTGTGCTTGCGCTCGACCCCGTCTCGGTTGGACTCCCTGCGATAAAGGCGGCAAAGAGGGCAGGGAAGCCGTTTATCGTGAAGATAGTCGGCGACTACGCGTGGGAGCAGGGGAGCCAGCGTTTTGGCGTCAAGCAAAATCTTGATGAGTTCGTCAAAACTCCACAGAAGTCGGTTTTTGTTCGCAATCTGCAAAAAGTGCAGACCCGCGTCGCGGAGGCCGCGACGCGGGTCATCGTGCCCTCGCAGTATTTGAAAAAAATCGTGATGGCGTGGGGCATTCCTGTCGAAAAAATAGAGGTCATTTATAACGCCGTTGAGCTCCCTACGGTCGTGGTTCCCCGAGAGCGGCCGAAGGGCTTCTTGGTCGTCTCGAGCGGGCGCCCTGTGCCATGGAAGGGCTTTGGGGCTCTTGAGCGCGTTGTAGAGCGAGAGTCGAGTTGGCATCTACAGATTGCGACCGGGCTCCCGCATGCAGAATCGCTAGGACTTGTGAAAGCTGCCAATGTCTTCGTCCTCAATTCCCATTATGAAGGGCTCTCCCACGCTCTTCTTGAAGCGATGGCGCTCGGGACCCCCGTAGTCGCGACGCGAGTCGGCGGCAATGCCGAGCTTATTGAAGACGGCGTGAGCGGATTTCTCGTGCCTCCTAGCGATGATGAGGCCCTCTACCGCGCGCTCTCGCGCGTTGCCGATGACCCGGCGGCCGCGCGAGAACGCGCGGCCGCCGCGAAAGCGCGCCTCGCCGGTTTCACTGCCGAGCACATGCTCGCGAAGACCGCGGGGCTTCTCCAAAGCGTATGAAAGTCCTCATGGTCACGGGCGATAAGAGGTTTGGACAGGGGCATCCGCGGCATGACCTTCAGGCCTCTGCGGTCGAGAAGCTCGTTGTGCTTTATGTTGGGCGCGGTGCACTTTGGCCCGCCGTTCCGCAGGAACACTTTGATGTCGTGACGGCGCAAGACCCCTTCTGGCGCGGACTCTTTGCCTGGTACGCCGCGCGCCGAGGCGGCGCGCGGCTTAATATCCAAGTCCATACTGACCTCTCGGCTGCGCCATTCTTTCGCCATATCCTTGCGCAGATGGTCCTGCGCCACGCCGACTCTGTTCGTGTTGTGTCAGAAAAACTACAAAAGCAGGTGCAAACGATGGGCGTCAAAGCCCCGACTCATGTACTGCCGATTTACGTTGACCTAAGCCCTTTCAAGACTCTCATACGGCTCCCGCACGAGCAGAAAACAATTCTTTGGTTCGGGAGATTTGAGCCTGAAAAAGATCCCCTCTTTGCGCTCTCGGCGTTGAAAGAGATACGTGAGGCCGATATTGATGCAAAACTCATCATGCTTGGGAGCGGGAGTCTAGAGTCAGTCCTTCGTATTCACGCACGGGAATTACCAATCAAGTTCCCGGGCTGGCAAGACCCCAAACAATATTTGGCAACAGCAGATGTCGTACTTTCTACCTCTCGACATGAAAGCTGGGGAGCGAGTATTGTCGAAGCGCTTGCGGCAGGCGTGCCGGTAGTTTCTCTCGACGTTGGCGTCGCGCGCGAAGCTGGGGCGATAGTGGTGCCTCGCAGTGAACTCGCGCGTGCAGTCATTGAAGTACTTAAAAACGGTACGCGCGGAGAATTGAAGCTCTCTCTCCCAGGGAAGGAAGAATGGGCGAAGCGCTGGCGCGAAACACTCATATGAAATTACTTGTCGTTACTCAAACTATCGACCTCGACGACCCTGTCCTCGGGTTTTTCCATCGATGGGTCGAGGAGCTCGCGAAGCGTCTTGAGCATATTGAGGTTATTTGTTTATTGCTCGGGCGGCACGCGCTCCCCGCGAACGTGCGCGTACATTCTCTGGGGAAAGAAACGAACCATCAACAGGGCGGTATGATATATCATACTATCCGGCAACTGCGTTATGCGGCGCGGTTCGGATGGTTTATGTGGAGCGAGCGTTCACGCTATGATTCGGTCCTCGTGCACATGAACCCCGAATACATCGTTCTCGCCGGTTGGCTCTGGCGCCTGCTGGATAAGTCGGTCGGGCTCTGGTACACGCACGGCACGGTCTCGCTCCGGCTCCGCATCGCCGTGTTCTTCTCGAATGTCGTTTTTACGGCTTCAGAGGGAAGCATGCGCGTTGTTACAGCAAAAAAGCGCGTGATGGGACACGGCATAGACCTCGCACAGTTTCCGCTCGCGCCGCCGCCCGTGGGGGAGCCGAAGCTCATCACGATTGGGCGCGCTTCTCGGGTGAAGCGTCTCGGTCTGCTCCAAACAGCCGCAGCTACGGCGGGGCAGAAACTGACGGTGATTGAAAGTATCCCCCATGCCGAGATCCCTGATTCTTGCCTCCACCCATCTCTTTCTCCACGCTTCAGCGACGGGCTCGCTCGATAAAGCGCCTCTCGAGGCGCTCGCGACTGGCGTCCCGGTCATCACTACAAACCGAGAGCTCGCCAAAGCACCGGGAGCTACCTTCGCGGAGCCGACGGCAAAAGCGTTCGCGGAGGCGATCAGAGGAGCGGTAGAGAAGCGCGTGTGGGCGGACACCGCGCGCCGCGAAGCGGCGCGCGGGTGGGTCGAGCGCAACCACGACCTCACGCATCTCGTCCCTGCTATTCTCACCTCATATGAAAACTTGGCTTAGCCCGCGGGGAGAGTTACGGCATATCCTACGCGCCTTTTTCTACTACCGGCGCGGCCTCCTCTATCTCAAGATGCGCTTTTTCATCGCACCATGCATCCTGCGCATCACAAAGCCGCTTGAAAAGCCGAAGACGCGCGACGACTTTTCTATGCATATGTTCTTCGGCAAGCGCGACTTCCTCATGGGCCTCTGGTCGCTCGCGAGCTTTTATCGCGTCATGCCAGAACTCGGCGAGCTTTTCCTGCATTCAGATGGCACGCTCGATGACCGACATCGCGCTGTCCTCCGCCGCCTCTTCCCCTCCGCGCGGATCGAAGATGCGAGGGAATTCATGGCGAAGCATGGCCGCCTTCTCGACATGTATCCGGTCTTGAAGCGTTTCCGCGAGACCTATACGCGATTTCAGGTACGTATCGTTGACCAGCATTTCCTCTCGGGAAAGAAGTATCGTCTCTTCATCGATTCTGACCTCTTGTGGTTTCGTGAGCCGCAGGAGATCGTGGAGACGCTCCGAAGCGGCATCCCGACGCCGCTCATGATGAGCAACGCGACATGTGTCCGGATGACCTTTCGTGACGGGAGAGAAACCGATGACGTCATCTCGCGCCCAAATGGCGGCATCGCCTTTTATCGAGAGGACCAGTTCAATATCGCGCGCGCGACCGAATTCCTCGAGAAGAGCGACTACCGAGGCAAACGCTTCGGCGATCAGCCCTGGCTGGCGTGGATCTTACGTCCCGCGCTCCTCCCCGAGGACACCTATATCATCAAGGGCGCGATCACCGAGCGAGTCGTCGTCCGGCACTACACCGCTCCGCAGAGGCCGAAGTTCTATCTCCTCGGCCTCAACCTCATCTGGCGCGCTATCCTAGAACCTTATGTGCGCCATTAATGGCATCACGGCT
>MFLS01000031.1:811-2023 GCA_001781625.1 Candidatus Kaiserbacteria bacterium RIFCSPHIGHO2_12_FULL_56_13 | reverse complement strand
CCGCGGCCCCGACGGGACCGCGATTCGTATTGACGAGGGCATCACGCTCGGCTTCAACCGTCTCGCGGTGATCGACCTCTCGGAGCGCGCGATGCAACCGATGCAGGACGCTTTAGGGCGCTATCTCCTTGTTTTCAATGGCGAGATTTACAACTACCGTGAGCTTCGGCGCGAGCTTACCGATTATCCCTTCAAGAGCGAGAGCGATAGCGAGGTCATCCTCGCCGCCTATACAAAATGGGGCGAGAAGGCCCTTGAGCGTTTCAATGGCATGTTCGCCCTTGCGCTCTGGGATACGAGGGAGAAACGACTCCTCCTTGCCCGGGATACGGCCGGCATCAAGCCGCTCTACTATTTCCTCGAGGGACAGACCCTCCTTTTTTCGTCCGAGCTCAAGGGGCTGCTCGCAGCTGGCATCCCGCGCAAGCTCGATCAAGAAGCGTTCGGTCATTACCTGCGCCTCCTCTATGTCCCCGCGCCGCTCTCAATGATCGCGGGCGTTCGTAAGCTCCTGCCCGGACACGTCCTGTCATATCAAGATGGGAAGATTTCTGAAAAGACATTTACCTCTTCTTGCTCGACTCCATCGCCAACCTCGTACGCGGAGGCGAAGCGCGCCGTGCGGTTAACGGTCGAGAAAGCCGTGGCGCGTCAGCTCGTCTCCGATAGGCCGGTTGGCCTCTACCTTTCGGGCGGCATCGACTCCTCTTCGATTCTCGCCGCCGCCGCAAAGACGCACCCAAAGATCAACACTTATGCAGTCGGCTTCGAGCTTGAACCGGGCGAAGAACCAGAGAAGTTTAATGCCGATGCGCATCTTGCGCGCGCAACCGCGGCGGCCTTTGGCGCGACGCATCACGAATTTTTCCTCACCGGGTCGGAGGCGGTCGAACTATTCATGGGAGCGGCCCGCGCTCTCGATGAGCCCATCGGGAACTCAACTGCACTCGCACAACTCTTCCTCGCGAAGAAAGTGAAGCCGACAGCGACTGTCGTTCTCGCAGGCGACGGCGGTGACGAGCTCTTCGGCGGTTATGAGCGTTATCGGCTCTCTCTCATCGCCGAATACTTCGGACTCATCTTCCCATTCGGGAAGCTAGGACAGAGAGGGATCGACCGATTTGCCCAACTCATGTTCCAAAAGGATTCGGAACTTGCTCACGTGCTCGCGAGCGGGACGTATCTCCCCGACACCAAGCGGCTTTTTGAAAA
>MFLS01000031.1:0-790 GCA_001781625.1 Candidatus Kaiserbacteria bacterium RIFCSPHIGHO2_12_FULL_56_13 | reverse complement strand
TCACTGGCTCGTTGATGAGGCGCTCGCGCGCACAGACCGCATGAGCATGGCGCATTCGGTCGAAGTGCGCGTACCCCTTCTCGACGATGAAGTGCGCGCGCTCGCGCATTCTCTCCCACGCTCATATAAAATCACGTCTTTCGTCACGAAGCGCATCCTCAAAGATGCTTTTCGCGATGTCTTGCCCTCGGCTATTCTCACTGCCCCGAAGCGCGGGTGGTTCTCTCCCGGCGCAAAGTGGCTTCGGCGCCCTGAATTCGTCGCTCTTGCCGAAGATTTTTTCAACTCGCCGGGAGAGGTGGGGGAGCTCCTCAATATTATAGGCATGCGTGAGATATGGACGGAACATCGCGAGAAACGCCAGTATCATTTCACTATCCTTTGGACTCTGATCACCTTCATCGCGTGGGCGCGCGAATATAAGATAACGCTATGACTATCCAGTATCTCGCATTTGTTCGCCTGCCGACTGAAAAGGCCCACGGCCTCCAGATCATGAAGACCTGTGAGGCGTTTGCTCACGCCGGAGCTAGGATCGAGCTTGCCATCGGCCGGCAAGGCAGAGGCGACCCTTTCGCGACCTATGGTGTGAAAAAGAACTTTTCGCTCTCGATACTTCGCGGCCCGGATCTGGTCTCATGGGGCTCTCTCGGTTTCATTTTTTCCTTGCTCTGGTTCTCTGAAGTTGCGGCGCGGCAAAGTGCGTTCTGGGAGGCCGATATCATCTATTCGCGCGATGCGCTCATCTTGCTCCAGTATATTTTCTTACGGCGCACACTTGTCTACGAGG
>MFLS01000030.1:2716-5765 GCA_001781625.1 Candidatus Kaiserbacteria bacterium RIFCSPHIGHO2_12_FULL_56_13 | reverse complement strand
GGCTTTGTGGTCATTATCTCTCTGTGGGGCATCGTGTATGTGGGGATAGAGCTCTTGGGTTTTGGAGCAGGCGGCGGCCCCCCTCCGTATCCCGAGCTTTGAAACTATCCACAGAGCCGCCTTGTGTCCTTGCAGGGCAAGGTACAATAGGAGTGTTATCAACATCATTACTCTATGAATAAAGCCCTTATTGCAGGTAGCGTATCGTTTGCTCTCCCGCTCGTTGCACTTGCGCAGGCGGTGAGCGACCTCACTGACTTCGGCAGCTTGCTGATCGACATCATCAACAATATCCTTGTCCCTGTTCTCTTTGCCGTCGCCTTCATTGTTTTCATCTGGGGCGCCTTTCAGACCTTCATCTGGGGCGCGAACTCCGAAGAGGTTAAAGAGCACGGCAAGAATCTGATGCTCTGGGGCTTGATTGGCTTCTTTGTCATGGTGTCGGTGTGGGGCTTGGTCAACATCCTCACCGGCACGATCCAGTTCGGCAACACGCAAGGCCCGTCAGGCGGTCTCCCCTCAAGCGGCGGACAGGTGGGGAACTAGTGCCGACACATGGTTTCGGCCCTCAACGCCTTTCTCGACAAGGTCGTCATACAGATTGTGAATCCGCTCATGCTCCTCCTCGCGGCGGGAGCGTTCATCGCATTTCTTTGGGGCGTGGTGCAGTTTATCATGCACGCGGGCGACGAGACAAAACGCAAAGAGGGTAAAGAGGCGATCCTTTGGGGTCTCGTCGGCCTCGTCATCATCTTCGGCGTCTACGGTATTTTGAATCTTCTCACCGGCGCCTTCAATCTCCCACGGGTCGGGCCAATTTCAAGTTAGAAAAGAAAAAGGCCTCGCGAGATTTCTCGCGAGGCCCCAAGGTGTAGTAAAGATCAAGTTCTCGAGCACGCTTCAGTTGGATGGAGAAAGCCCACGACGCTTCGGGTCTCACCAGGCGGCGCCTGGAGAAACATCGTGGCGGTTCGTGCTCTCGCTCCTTGAGCCCAAGCTGACCCATCTCCGAGCCGGAATGTGTAGTTGCCGGCATCGGGGAGTGGAAAGAGGCAGATGAAGTCGTCGGTTTGGCCGACGACAACTGTTAGACCCCGGTCATTGAAGGAGAAGGGCTGCTCCTCCGTCGTCAACCGTTGAGTGATTACTACCCGCTCGTCGCTCGGTTCACGGAGCCACTCGACCAACGCAAAGAAGACCGCAACCCCAAACATGATGGGGAGCATCCACAGCGCGGCACGAATGCGTTCCTTCCACGGTGTCATGGTCGCAACGATGTAGAGCGTACAGAAGGCGATAAGTAAGACCGCCCCCGCCACCCACATGAACTCGGCCATCTCTCGTGGTGTAAACGGCGGGTTTTCCAGCCATCCCTTGAACTCGAGGCCAAGGTAGACGAGGAAAGGGATGCCGATAATTGCAGTGAAGAAGAGAACGATGGGTGACTTCAGGTAGTCCCGCAGTCCATGTCGGGCTGTATCTTCGCCCGATTGCTGTTGTTGAGCTTTCTTTCTTTGGAGATACCCTAAGACTGAAAGCCCCACAATGATCGCGATGAGTACCCCAAGCACGCTGAGAAGGACGAGCACTGTATTCATGGTGATGTCTCCTCAGGTTGATGGTTGGGCGGGGACCATGACTGTCGGAGAAGGACCCCCTCCCTCAACATAAGTCGTGAGCTTGCTGTCCCGGACGTTCTCGGTACGGACTTGAGCCAGCACCACTTCAGCCGCGGCGTTTGGACTCACGCCCTGATCGGTAAGCGCTTTGGTAAGCACTCCGTAACGAGTCGCCTCGCCAGCTGCACGCGCGAGTATGGCGTCCCGGTTACCCGCCGCCTCTTGTCGAACGCCTTCGGCCTCGTGGAATTTCGTTTCTTTTGCAAGAAGCGCTTTTGCCAGGTTGGCGGTCTCGGCGTGCGGTTCGGTTTCAACAAGCCTGAAGCTCGCGAGTGCGAAGCCGAATCGAGGGACGATGCCGCTCGGGATGAGCCGAGTGAGTTTGCCGCCCGGGATGTCAACCAGTTTGCCATGCGTCAGTTCCTTGCTCGCATATTGAGCAAGCTTCGGCCTCTCTTTCTTGAGCCGTTTGTAATAAGCTGCGCTGAAGTTTAAGTGGCGTAGATGCTGTTCGAGAGGAGAGCCCTCCCCGGCTTTCGTAAGCTTCAACCAGGAAGAATAGGTGAGGTAGCTCGGCTCGCAGTCTTTGAGGATATCCCCGTATTTCTTCGTGAACCTCCCCTTCTCTTTCTTATCGTTAGGACGCGGCCAGAAGTCGCCCGCGAATTGACCTTTTTTGCCGTCGTCTTTATAGACGGCGATGCGATGACTCGCAAAGAAGTCAACCACTGCCGCTTCAATAGCGGCATCAAGTTGGGTGAAGAAGTCGCCCTGCAGGTAATATACCGGTAAGGCTGGGATGACTTGCCGATAAATCGGCAGGAAGAGCAAGTTGATTCTTGAGTTGTCCCCGGGGAGTTCTATGCCATCGAGGTACACCGGCCGAGGCACCAAGAAGAGCAGGCTACTGACATCCAGATTCTTGTTGGGGGAGTCAGTCACCCGCTTTTTCAGAGGTTCACCTTCTTTCATATCAGCGCGCTCCAACAGACGTTTTCTGCTTCGTATGTTGAATGAGTGCACGTGGACATGCGGCCAGAAGATGCTGATGAATCGGATGCCGAAGCGTTTCCATAACCACTTTTGGAACCACGCGGTCCCGTTGAGGGCGTTGTGGAAAAACGCCTCTTCGCGATTCGTTTCTTTGCCCTCTCGGATAAGCCAGTGCCGCCCGTCGAGGTCGTCCATCTTCGAGAGGTGAAAGCCTCCGATGTTCGGCCAGATCGAGCGAAGGCTCTTGCCGGTATTAATGAACACGGTCGTTCCCTGCTCGATTCTTGTGAAGAACGCGCCTAGGTTTCCCAGGAGCAGGATAACAATGAATGTTGCGAGAGCGATTGCGGCTAATAGCCCGATAATGACGAGAGTCGTTGTCACGACGAAGTCCTCCGTGTTTGAGTGTTCCTGTGTTGCAAGGTGCAACCTAATTA
>MFLS01000030.1:0-2692 GCA_001781625.1 Candidatus Kaiserbacteria bacterium RIFCSPHIGHO2_12_FULL_56_13 | reverse complement strand
TGTGTTGCAAGGTGCAACCTAATTACTATTATAGATACAAATAGGCTATTCTGTCAAGTGTCGGGGAGAGGAGTCGAACCTCCATGGATTGCTCCGCCACGCTCTAAACGTAGTGCGTCTGCCAGTTTCGCCACCCCGACAATTAGGTGCACTATATCAGTCCGCCCAATAGGACTCGAACCTATAACCAACTGCTTAAGAGGCAGCTGCTCTACCAAATTGAGCTATGGGCGGATGGAGATGTTATAGCACAAGTGCGAGTGTACGAATTCGCTCGAACCTATTTTACACGAAACCCGAACGCCTGACCTCTCGCGCCTCGCAGACTCGGCGCTCGCCCCGAGCCCCGGCCGCGCTTCTTTTTTGTTTTTCGTGGGGGGGAATGCAGGGATGCATGGAGCGGCCTTGGGCTCGGGGAATACAGCCCCTAGCTGTTTCCGCTATGGCTACGAGCGCCTAGATTCCTTGGAGCCGCCTGTTCCTCGCACTCCCGCCCTCTAGGGCGGTGCTCGGGGCGGCTCTTGTTTGGGGGAAGGAAGGAGTCCTTCCCCCAGCTCGTCCTCCTCCTCGTTCCTTCGGAGTCCGTCCTCGCACAACCCCCTTCCTCGTTTTCATTAGAGCGTGGATGGTGTCGCTTCCGCTTTGAGGCCGCTAGACTCCGGCGAACGTCGGCGCTCGTCCTTAGCCATGGACGCTCATAGCGGAAACAGCCCCGAGGCAAAGTGCAAATGCTTGCCCCTCCCACCCGTGCGCGCACGCCCGCCTGCGGCGGCTCCCGGAAGGGAACACAATATGAGCCACTTGACAAATCCCCTCATCGGGTGTATACTGTATAAGACTGTAAGTTCCTTGAGATTCAACTTGCGCTTGCTGTAGCAGAGAGTCCCCGACCCCTCGGAGATTGCCTGCTATGGCAAACGCCACAGCCCCTATAACCTCGGGCAGAGGGAAGTTTCTTGGCTATCAGCCGAGGAAAGGAAACGCCATGAAGTATCCCGATATCACACTCGGTCGTGTCGAGGCAGTTTGGAACAAGCTCGGCGGAGAAGAAGGCGTTCAGCGCTTTCTCGCCGGACAATCCGAACTGATCGTCAAAGAACATGCGATCGACTGCGACGCAGCGCCTTTCGTCCCCGACGGTTGGAAGGTGGAAGAACACCAGAAGGGTGGCTCATTCATTTGGGACGCCTCGAAGGTCGAACTCTTTCTCTCCGAGTCGCAAAAGGGCGGCAAGACCATCGAGGGCAACAAGCTCCGCAAAGAGCTGGCGAAGAAGCTCGTGCTGAATGCCAACGTCCTCGACTACCTCATGAAGAATCCGCACCTCATTCCCGAGGAGTGGAAAAAGGATGAGCAGGGCAATACCCGCTACATCTTCTTCTGGGGGACGGTCTACCGCCGCTCGAGCGGCTACCTGTGCGTGCGTTGTCTGTGCTGGAGCGACGGCAGGTGGTTCTGGGGCGGCAGCTGGCTCGACGACGGCTGGAGCAGCCGCGACCCTGCGGCTCTGCGCGCAAGTTGAACTTCGGACTTAGAATCTCGGACCTCTTTGATCCTTGAAACTTTGTCCTTCGCTTTTGGGCTCCGTATTGCATTTGCTGCATACGGAGCCCATTTCTTTTGTATACTTAACCGTGGTAGTAGGTGCATACGCGGGTGATTACGGTTTCCCGCTACCGAATCCAGTATCCATACGCCGAGCGCATTTCCGACTACGGTTTGAGATGGAGAGGCGTATGTAGAAACTTCAAAAAATCTTCGGGCTTGAGTTTGTATTCTCGAACTAAAGTCTCCGGCAGGGCCCACCCCCTCTACGCGGCGGTAGCCGCCGCGCGGGAAAATTCCGGCAGTATGAATGATGTATCTGTCCTGGTGCAGTATTCTTGAATTAGTCCGAACGCATTTTTCCGGAAAAATCCCCCCGCGAAAATTCGGAAAGGCGGCGGAGCCGCACCGCTGACAATTTCAAGTTTTTCTTTGGCGGCATTCAATTAAAACCTATGTCAGCAAAAAGAACAATCAGCCAACCAACGACTTCATACGATTTTCGTATGCATCGAGACCGGAGTAAAACTCGGAGTGAAACCCAAAACTTTTTGCTGACTCCACATTTTCTTTATCGTCATCCCAAACTAACACCTCTGATTTGTCGGGTTTTCCGAGATGATTATGAATCGCAGACCAAAATTCCGGCTGCGGCTTCAAAAATCCAAGTTCCGCAGAAGAAAATGCTCCATCAAAAAAGTTTTTTAAGCCAAGATTATCAAAAAGATATTGAACACGATATTTTTCATTATTAGTATCTAAATAACAACGTATGCCTTTGTCTCTTAAAACTTTTATACTGTCGAGCATTTTCTTATCAAGGTTGCTTTCGTGTTCAAACCAGAACAAAAGCAAGTCATCAACAGATTTTTTCCAATTCCATTTATCAAGATATTTAGCCAGTTCTTGTTTCAAATCAGCTTTTCCTACAAGACATAGTTGGAACTCATTCTTGAAAAATGGAAGCACCTTTTCCATCGGTACTCCAAACTCTTGCGAGAAACGCTGGCTAAAATACATTTCCCGATGGATAACCATACCATCTGTATCAAAAATGACTGCTTTTATCATAAGGATTAAAAAATTTTCTTCCCCCAAAATTAAAATATGGTTCCCTCCAGAGGCGGGCAGGCGAGCCGATGTTTTT
>MFLS01000029.1 GCA_001781625.1 Candidatus Kaiserbacteria bacterium RIFCSPHIGHO2_12_FULL_56_13 | reverse complement strand
CCATCTCTATTGTCGCTGGCGGCTCGTCGATCCTTTCGTGGATCACGACGAATGCAACCACGTTTACGATTGATCAGGGCATTGGCCCGGTAACTCCGGTTGTGGGCGGCTCAATAATGGTCGCCCCGGTCGCAACGACAACATACTCTGGCACCGCCATAGGCCCCGGCGGGGTCGCCCATTGCTCGGTGCAAATCAAAGTAACGCCACCTCCGCCGCCCCCGCCTGGCGCCCCGACCTGCACGCTCTCGGCCTCTCCCCCTTCCATTCCCGCAGGCAACACCTCCTCGCTCTCATGGACGACGGCGAATGCAACCACATTCGTCATTAATCAAGGAGTCGGTGCCTCAACACCCGTCCTCGGCGGCTCGACGACGGTTTCTCCTGCCGTCACGACCACTTACACTGGCACGGCCGAGGGCCCGGGCGGCACTACGACATGTCAGACGACTATTATTGTCGTCCCGCCTCCGCCGCCGCCTCTACCAACTTGCTCGCTGTCAGCAAATGGCGACCCAAGTCTCGTATGGACAACGACGAACGCGACCACTTTTGAGATCGACCACGGCATCGGGAGCGTGACGCCGGTTCCCGCGGGTTCGGTCGCGATTGCGCCACCAACGGTGACGACCACCTACACCGGCACAGCAGAGGGCGAGGGCGGCGAGGCAACGTGCGAGACCACGATCACGGTCATACCGCCGCCCGGGGCGGTCATCGTTAAAGCGACGAAGATCGTGTGTGAAAATGAAAGTGATTTACCCAACTGGAGCGGTACAGCACACACTATTGGCGCCTCAACCGCAACCGACTGGGTCGCCTCTCATGCAGGGTGTAACCTCGCGCCTGATTGGACCTTTGAGTGGGCGAATGGGGGAGCGACGAATCCCGGCGACAGCGTCGCGGCAGGCGGCGCAGGGTGGACCTCGTTTGGCCCCTCGGGGGCAAACGGCGCTGCAACAGCGAATGTCCTCTCGTTTACCGGCGGCAAGATATGGGTGCGCGAGCAATTTCAAAACGGCTATATCCCGTTCACCGGTACTGGTGGCGGCCCTATCTCTGCCGAGCTCTACTGCCATACCGATGTCGTGAATTACGACAACTTCGATTACATCGAGAGCCCGCTTGGTGGCAACACCTATTACTGTGTCGCGTGGAATGTCCCTATCCCTCCCCCCCCACCATCGCCCACCTGTACCCTTTCAGCTCTCCCCGATGTGCTTATCTCGGGGAACGTGTCAGAGCTCTCGTGGCAAACCACGAACGCGACCACCCTCGAAATCGATCACAGCATCGGGTTTGTGACCCCCGTTCTCGCGGGTGCCACTTCAACTTCGCCCCTGACTGCCACCACGACCTTCATCGGCACCGCAGTTGGCCCGGGCGGCTCCGTCGAGTGTGAGGCGACGGTGGCTATCGTCCCGCTCCCGCCGCCGGGCGCGCCCTTGTGCACCCTTTCGGCTGTGCCAGACACGGTCGAAGAGGGAGAAGGCACTTCGCTTTCATGGACGACGGTAAATGCCATCACCTTTTTCATCAATAACGGCATTGGCACCTCAACGCCGGTGGCTCTCGGCTTTGCCTCGACCTCGCCCCTGACTGCAACAACTACCTTTATTGGGACGGCGGCAGGCCTTGGCGGCGAGGTCGAGTGTGAGGCGACGGTGGCTATCGTCCCGCTCCCGCCGCCGGGCGCGCCCTTGTGCACCCTTTCGGCTGTGCCAGACACGGTCGAAGAGGGAGAAGGCACTTCGCTTTCATGGACGACGGTAAATGCCATCACCTTTTTCATCAATAACGGCATTGGCACCTCAACGCCGGTGGCTCTCGGCTTTGCCTCGACCTCGCCCCTGACTGCAACAACTACCTTTATTGGGACGGCGGCAGGCCTTGGCGGCGAGGCAACCTGTGAGGCGACAGTCGCCGTGACTCCGCCACCCCCGCCACCGCCCTTGGCTCCCTCATGCACGCTCTCGGCCTCCCCTTCTACCGTTACGCCGGGCAGTACCTCGACCTTGACCTGGACAACCACGAACGCGACCACTTTTGAGATCGATCACGGCATCGGTACCTCGACACCCGTTCTCGGCGGCTCAACTACAACACCTGCGATTACGGGCGACACTACTTTCGCCGGGACAGTGGTTGGCCCCGGCGGCACTGCCTCGTGCGCCGCGTCCGTCACCGTCACGACGGGCGGCGGGGGCGGCGGCCCTTCGTGCGCGCTCACAATCTCGCCGCAGTCTATTGGCGTGTACGACTCGGCGACCCTCACATGGGGCGGCTCAAACCTCCAGAGTGTCTTTATTGATAACGGAGTGGGGACCACGACATCGGTGACGGGCTCAACGCAAATCTCGCGCGACACCGGCTCGTACACTTACACCGGCACTTTCACTGCCGTCGGCGGGCAGACTCTCTCGTGCTCGGCGACCCTGACGGTTACGAGCGGCGGGGGTGGGTGTGTCACCAACTGCGGCGGGGGAGGAGGGGGAGGCGGTTCGCCGCCTCCCAACATCGTGCTCTCCGCGCTCCCACGCACCACGGCGGCGCCGCTCGCATTCCTCTACCTCTCGCAGATCCCGTATACCGGCATTGAGCTCGGACCTGTCGGCACGGTTATATATTGGATTGCGCTCGTACTCTGGAGCATCGCCGTTGCCTACCTCGTACTGTTTGGTGTCGTGCCATTTATCTTGCGCAAGGCGCGCGCCTTTGGCGCACAAGTGGCTGAAGTGGTGAATGCAACCCAAACGCCGCGCGTTGCAACGGTTCCTGCCGGCCCCATATTTTTTGCTCAAGAGTCAGAGCCCGGCTACTCGACGTACGAAGGTTTCAAATCGTTTGCAAAACGCAACGGAGCGCTCACGATAGAGGATATCGTGAAGGGCCTTTCGCGTGAGCGGTCTAAGGTCGAAGCCATCCATGACCGCGTCGAGCCGATCTTCGATAGGGTCGAGCCAGTGTATGAGAATGTGGAGCCGATCATGACTGAACTTGAAGAGCGCCCTGAATCCATGGCTGGAGCGCCAAGCGATGTGCGCGGCTTTATTGCGGCTCTTGTCGAAGGCGATCGGGGCGCCGTCTTCGCCGCGCTCCGTTTGCAGGTGAAGAGCGGCGCTTCGCCCGAAGCGTTCGTCACGAAAATCGCCTGCGCCATCGACGACGCCTTTCGCTCGCGTATTGATGGCACCCCCGCTGATCCTGAAATCGTCCGTGTCACAGCGCGTCTTGACACGGGCACCTTAGAGAAACTTGTCTCGGCGCTTTCAAATGCCATTGACTCGTCGTACTCACTCGGCATCACGGGAGCGAAGCTCGCCCTCACCCGCGCCCTCTCCGCCCTCGGCGCTTAATTTATTTTCGTGTGCGGATCTCTTCAGAGATCGCCGCAATGAAATCAAGGAGAGGAGTTGTCTCTTGTTTGCCTTTATCTCGGCTTTCTATAGAAACGGTTTTTGATTCTGCCTCTTTATCGCCGACGACGAGAAGGTAGGGGATCTTTTCGGTTTTCGCTTCACGAATCTTCTTGCCGAGCGATTCGTCAGAGATATCGGCCTCGGCGCGGATGCCCGCCCCCTTCAATGCTGCGAGTACTTCGTTCGTGTAGGTGGTGCTCTTCTCTGATACGGAAAGGACGCGTGCTTGGACGGGCGCAAGCCAGGTGGGGAAGGCGCCGCCGTATTTTTCTATGAGAAAAGCCATGGTGCGCTCGATGGCGCCGATCGATGAACGATGTACGACAAAAGCGCGGTGCGGCTTACCATCTTCACCGACATAGGTAAGGTCGAAGCGCTCCGGCATCAAGAAGTCGTACTGCACGGTGAATGCCGTATCCTCTTTGCCGTTCGCATTCTTCATTTGAATATCTATCTTCGGGCCATAGAAGGATGCTTCTCCCTTTGCCTCTTCAAACTCAACGCCACGTTTTTTCATTGCGTTTCGTAGCAACGCCTCAGATTTCTCCCACACCTCTTTGTTGCCGGGATACTTTTCCTTATTATCGCGGTCACCGAGCGAAAGACGGTAGCGGTAATCTCTGCCGAGCGTCAAACCGAGCACGCCGTTTACATATTCGATGAGGTCAAGGGCTTTTTCGACCTCCTCGACTGTTTGCTCCTCACTCGCGCAGATGATATGAGCGTCAGAGAGGCAAAAAGTACGCACTCTCTGGAGCCCCATGAGCTCACCCGATTGTTCATAGCGAAAGAGCTTGGCGAGCTCGGCGATACGCACGGGGAGCTCGCGGTAGCTGTGCGGCCGTGAGAGATAGAGCTCAAAATGGTGCGGGCAGGTCATCGGCCGCAACATGAATTGCTCATCGTCTATCTCGATCGGCGCATACATCGAGTCTCTATAGTGGGGGTAGTGGCCAGACTTTTTATACAAATCGAGCTTTGCGATCTCGGGCGTATACACGTGTTGATACCCACGCCGCGTCTCTTCGTCGACGATAAAACGCTCGAGCTCACGCCTTACGACCGCTCCCTTCGGGGTGAACAGGGGCAGGCCTTTGCCGACGGTGTTGGAGAAAATGAACAAATCGAGCTTCGCCCCAAGCTTTTTGTGGTCCCGCTCCTCTTCGCCATCCATGGCGGGTAGAATAGCATAAAAAATCGCGGCGGTTCCGTAAGGAACCGCCGCATACATACCGCGCAGAATTCAGACTCGTCCAAGCAATATGCGCCAGCTTCGCAGCACACTGATCGCGGACGGAAGTTCATATGGCTGAAACTCCCGCTCGACTTTATCGAGGATCTTCGAGAGGGTGTCTCGGAGGCGCCCCCCACGATCAGTGAGAATGCCGAGCTCAAGGCCGGTGACGGTCGGCGGATTTGTCATAAGAGCCGCGAGAAATCTGCTCGTTTTCGCGGTCGTAATGTCCTTCATTTCAATGATTTTGTCGAGCCATTCGATAATTGGCTCGAGTGACCATGGGTTGAAGTATTCTGAACTCGCATTTCTCTCGAGAAGCCGAAGCTGAATCTCGGCTTCTTGGATCTCTGCTACCGTAGGTACGTGCATCACTCATCCTCCCGCGAAGATTGTCCGTTTCGTATCATATTACAACGCCCTCACCTTCTCAAGCGCTAAGCTGATCTCGCCGTTTCTATTGCTCACATTCCCCTTGACCAAGATGCAGGCGCCGGGTGAGAAGAGCGCGCTGTGCTCTTTGTAAAGACGGGGGAAGACGACTGCCTCGATCTCGCCCGTCTTGTCGGCGAGCTTTGCAAAAGCCATCTTTTCGCCCCCCTTAGTGACGATCGCACGCGACTCTTCGACGAGGAGCGGGAGGATGACGGGGAGACCGGGCTTCGGGTCGGTCTTGATCGTGCCGATGGTGGCGCGCGCTTTTGCGAGCATGGCGGCATGAGCGTCAAGCGGGTGCCCAGAGACATAGATGCCGAGGAGCTCTTTCTCCCACTCAAGTTTCTCTTTGAGCGAGACAGATCTGCCCAGTTTGAGTGAAAGGGTAAGCGGGGCAGAAAGCGCGGCGCCAAAAAGGGAGTTCTGCGTCTCGGCAGCAGTTGCGTCTCTATGAAAAGTGAGCAGGGCTTCGATGTTCTCAAGCAGAGTGCCGCGCTCCTCTAACGAGTCGAGGGCGCCGCATTTGATCAAGGACTCGAGCGCTTTGCGGTTCAAGTTCTTCGACCCGACGCGCGAGAGAAAATCCGCAAGCGAGGAGTATGCGCCGCGAGCTTTTCTTTCGTCCAAAATCGCCTGCGCGACGCCCTCACCAAAGTTCTTGATCGAGGAGAGCCCGAAACGAATCGCCCCAAAAGCGGTTTTGTCGCTCGGGCGATCGTCTTCTGAAGACGGTTTAGCCACGACGGTGAATACCGTACCGCTCTCATTCACGTCGGGCGGCAAGACAGGTATCCTCATGCGCTTGCATTCGGTGACAAAGAGTGCGATCTGCGCCGTGTCGCCGGCGTCAGCGGTCAAAAGAGCCGCCATATATTCGACCGGGTAGTTGGCCTTCATATAGGCCGTTTGGTAGGCAACTTTGCCGTAGCTTGCCGCATGCGCCTTGTTAAAGCCATAGGCGGCAAAGGGTTCGAAGAGGCGCCACATCTTGTCGGCGAACGCGATCGTCTGCCCGCGCGCGACGACCCCTTTGGTGAACTTTTCCTTTTGTTTCGCCATCTCGATCGGGATCTTCTTGCCGATGGCTTTTCTGAATTGGTCGACTTCAAGCCACGAGTAGCCAGCAAGCTCGACAGCCGAGTACAAGAGGTCGTCTTGATAGACCAAGAGGCCGTACGACTCTTTGAGGTATTTCTCCATTCGCGGGTCGAGATAGGTCACGAGCTTCGGATTGTTCTTGCGTTCGATGTAGGCAGGGATCATCTCCATCGGCCCGGGGCGATAGAGCGCGACCATGGCGTTGATGTCGTGGATCGTCGAGGGCCGGAGCTCCTTGAGCCAGCGCGTCATACCCGAGCCGTTTAATTGAAAGATGCCTTCGGTCTCGCCACGGGCGAGCATCTTGTAGGTCGTCGTGTCGTCGAGCGGCACATTCTCAATATCGATGATGACGCCGCGCGTCTCTTTCACTCGAGCGACCGAGTCGGCGAGGATTGAGAGGTTCTTGATGCCGAGAAAATCGAACTTGAGGAGCCCGACGCCGCCATACTCGTCGGTGATTGAGTACATGTCGTACTGCGTGATGAGTTTCCCCGTGCCTTTCGGGTCTGGCTGGAGCGGGGTCCACTCTATCAAGGGCGTCGGTGCCACGACCACACCGGCCGCATGGACGCCGACATGTCGCACACACCCCTCGATGCGCTTTGCAAGCGTGATGATCTGGCGCACGTCGTCATCTTGCCCGTAGAGCTCCTTCAGCTCTGGCTCAAGCTCAAGCGCGCGCTCGATCGTCATGGGGAAGCCCTGTGAGCCGATGGGGATGAGTTTTGCGACGCGGTCGCCGGTCGCGTATGAGTGGCCGAGCGCGCGCGCCACATCGCGCACCGCCGCGCGAGCCATCATGGTGCCAAAGGTCCCGATCTGCGCGACATGGTCGTCGCCATATTTTTGTTTTGCGTAGGCGATCATATCGTCGCGCCGGTTGTCGGCCATGTCCATGTCGATGTCGGGTGCCTTCGGCCGCTCGGGATTAAGGAACCGCTCAAAGGGGAGTTTGTAAAAGAGAGGGTCGACGTTCGTGATGTCGACTAAATAGGCGACTAAGGAGCCCGCGGCGCTCCCGCGCGTCGTGGTGAGGATCCCCGACCTCCGAGCGAATGCGAGGAGGTCGGCAACGATGAGGTAGTAGACAGCAAACCCCTTATCGATGATGATCTTGAGCTCGTACTCGATACGCTCTTTCACCTCTGGGGCCTCTTTGAGCCCGCGCGCCTTGATGCCTGCATAGGCCTTGGCGCGGAGTTCGTCTGCGTGCGTTGTAAACCCTTTTGAGACCGGCACGGTGGGGAAGACCCATTTTCCAAGCTCGAACGAGACGTTGCACCGATCTGCAATTGCGCCTGAATTCTCTATCGCCTCCGGCGTATCCCCGAAGAGCCGGTCGGCTTCTTGGGTGCCGATGAAGGAGAAGTTTTCATCCTCATTTCTTCCACGCTCACCTTGCTGGATGCGGCGCATGATCTCACAGGCCTCGCGATCGTCTGGCTTTAGGTAATACACATCGTGTTGGGCAACGAGAGGTATGCTCGTTTTTTTCGAGAGAGCGATGATCTCTTGCATGCGCTTTTCATGCCCCTCGACCCTCGGGTGGTGTGTGATCTCGAGAAAGAGATTCTTCTTGCCAAAAATGTTTTCGTACTCGGCAAGGGCCGCCTCGGCGCCCGAGGGGTCGCCGGCTTTAAGGTGCTGCGCCACATCGCCTGCAAACGAGGGGATGATCGCGATAAGCCCTTTGGTGTGCGCGCGCAAGAGCTCCTTATCGAGACGCGGTTTCTCAAAAAAACCCTCAATCCACGATGCGGTGACAAGAGAGAGAAGGTTCGTATAGCCCTCATTCGTTTCGGCAAGGAGGACAAGGTGCGCACGCTTGGTGTCGGCCCCACGCTCTTTTTCGTGGCGCGAGCGTGGCGCGACATACGCGTCGACGCCGATGATGGGCTTGATGCCTGCCGCCCTTGCCGCTTTGTAAAACTCGATCGCGCCGTGCATGTTGCCCGTGTCGGTGAGCGCCAAGGCCCCCATCCCCTCGGCCTTTGCCGCTTCGACCAGCTCCTCGACCTTTGGCAGTGCCTGCAAAAACGAGTAGTGGCTATGCGTGTGGAGGTGTACAAAGCGGCTTGCCATCGCCTCCAGTATACTTGTCGCATGAGACTCGTGCCAAAGATGATTCTTGGAGTTGACGAGGCCGGGAGGGGCCCTTTGGCGGGGCCGGTCGCAATCGGCGTTATTGCCGTACCTGAGACCTTTTTGATTGCGCGCGAATTTCCGATGCTTGCGGATTCAAAGCTCCTCTCGCCTCTTGCGCGCGCACGGCTTTTCAAACTCATGCGAGCGCGGATGCGCGTAGGCGACATCCAATTTTGCGTGCGGTTCACCTCGGCTAGGCGCATTGATAAGTGGGGGCTTACCCGCGCAGTGCGAAACACTGTCTCTAGAGGTGTGCGCGCTCTTGCCCCCGACCCCTCTGACGTGCGTATTTTTCTTGACGGCCTTCTCACGGCACCCGAGGAGTACGACCAGCAGACCATCGTAGGCGGCGACGAGGCCGTACCGGCGATCGCGCTCGCCTCTATCGCGGCAAAAGTGACGCGCGACCGCTTCATGGTGCGGATGGCGAAGCTCTTCCCTCACTATGGGTTTGAGATACACAAGGGCTATGGCACAAAAGCGCACAGATTGGCGCTCAAAAAGTATGGCCCCTCGGCTATCCACCGCATGAGCTTTCTACGCTCTTGACTTAGAGTGTTCTTGGGGTTAAAAAGGGTCCTTCGGATTCAACAGTTCTTTTTGGGAGAAGGGGAATGCCAAAGCAATTTCGGCAAAAAGTATGTGTCGGATGTCCGCATCGCACGCAGGGGTATCTGAACGGAAATGGGCCGCACATAGGTTGTCTACTCGGGAATCTCCCGCAGTGGGTACATACGCCAATCGCGGCAAGGTGTACACTTTCAAACCCGAAACACCTGGCGAAGTTACAAGATAATTTTCCCAATCTGCTGGCACTCGCTAGCGAGACGCCGCCCCATCCTTCGGGATGAGTCGGCGTTTTCATTTTCTTCCCCCCATGGTAAGGTTGCCCGCATGTCAGTCCGCATGCGTCATACTCGTTCGCAGACCAAGAACCGCCGTTCACACCACGCGCTCGTGGCGATTAGGACCATACATACTGAAAAAGGGCTTCGCCTCTCGCACCGTATTGATGAGGCAACTGGTACCTACCGTGGCCGAGAGATCGTCACGGCAAAAGAGAAGGGCGTTAAAAAAGAAGCAAAGAAAAAAGGTCCCCGTACCGAAGCGGCACATGACCACAAGCACGAGAAACACGAGCATGCGCATGAAAATGCGGAGCAGACACGCCCGCGCGGCTTCTTCGGCCGCATTATGAACGCGCGCCCCAAGGCACGCTCGGGTGCTGGTGGTGGTGGCGCATAGCATTTTTTAAATTCACAAACACCGCGGCCGCGCGCTTGCGCGGCCGCGGTGTTTGCTATACTAGTAACTAGTTCCATGGCGAATCGGCACCTTGCACGCTCGATCGTTCTCCAAACGCTCTTCGAGTGGGACACCATGCACGCAAGCAAAAAAGAGGCCCACGCTACCCTCGACCGCAATATCAATGAGTTCGGCGGCGACGGCGCCGACCGGCCGTTTATGGAGGCGCTTCTCGACGGCGTCATCGCAAAGAAAGACGATATCGATCTCATCATCACGAAGGCCGCGCCCGATTGGCCGCTTGACCGCATTGCCCCCGTCGACCGCAACATCTTACGCCTCGGCCTCTACGAGCTTTTGTTCGCTGACCGCGCGCAGGTGCCGGCCAAGGTCGCCATCAATGAGGCGATAGAGCTCGCGAAGACCTTCGGCGGTGAGTCCTCCGGTCGGTTCGTCAACGGCGTTCTCGGCGCCGTCTACAAAGAGATCGGCGAACCCGGCAAAGACGAGCAGGGCAAAAAGAAGGTGCGCCGCGAGGACTTGCCGCTTGAGAAGTATGGCGGCGCCATCGTCTACGCCAAGCACGACGGCCAGTACTACCTCGCGCTCGTGCACGACGTGTTTGGCCACTGGACGCTCTCAAAGGGGCACATCGAGCAAGACCCAAGCCCTGAAGAGGGGGTGAAGCGGGTCGTGAAAGAGGAGCTCGGCATTGAGTGCATGGTCGAGGCGCAGATCGGAGAGAACGAATATGTCGCGAGCCACCCCGAAAAGGGGAAGTTGCGCAAGCATGTGTGGTTTTTCATCGCCTCTGCCGACTTTGAGCCACTTACTCTCAAAAAGAGCGGCGGCCTTGATGACGCAAAGTGGTTTCGCTTGACCGACATCCTTGACCTCAACTTTTATGATGATATGCTCCCCATCGTTACAGCCGCGGTCCAAAAACTTTTGGATCAGGCCCGCGCGCGGAGCGCCGTCGCAGGCCCAGGCCGTCAATCTTAATATAATTGCGTAATGCCTGATTTCGCCGCATTTGCCTCACACCTCGGTCTCACCTTCAACAACCTCGGCTTTTTGACCGAGGCCTTGACGCATCGCTCGTACCTCAATGAGAACCGCAGTTTTATCGGTGCCAACAACGAGCGGCTTGAGTTTTTGGGCGATGCCGTGCTCGAGCTTGCCGTCACGCACTTTTTGTTCACCAAATTCCCCAACAAGTCCGAAGGAGAGCTCACGAGTTTTCGCGCCGCCCTCGTCAACACCGTCTCGCTTGCGGGCGCCGCCGGAGCGCTCGACATCAACGAGTATCTCCTGCTTTCAAAAGGGGAGGCGAAGGATACCGGCAAGGCGCGGCAGATCATCCTCGCCAACACCTTCGAGGCGATCATTGGCGCGATCTACCTCGATCAGGGGTACAGCGCGGCAGAGGCATTCATCGGCAAGCACCTCTACGGCAAAATCGACGAGGTGATCGAAAAGCGCGCGTACGTAGACGCGAAGAGTCGCTTTCAAGAGGCCGCGCAAGAGAAGCGCGGCGTCACCCCTGCCTACGAGACGGTGAGTGAGACAGGCCCCGACCACGACCGGCAGTTCGTCGTCGGTGTTTATGTGGGGAAGATCGAGATCGCCCGTGGAGAGGGGAAGAGCAAGCAGGACGCAGAGCAATCAGCCGCCCAAAGCGCCCTTGACAAGATGGGGTGGTGAAAAGCGTGCCGCAATATAAGTCGCGGCGCGGTATACTTTTTGCATGTTGAAGCGGCTTGAGATAGCCGGGTTTAAATCGTTTGCAAAAAAGACCGTCCTCGATTTTGCCTCGAGGACGACGGCCATCGTCGGCCCCAATGGTTCAGGCAAATCGAATGTGGCCGAGGCCTTCAGGTTCGCCCTTGGCGAACAATCGATGAAGAGCATGCGCGGCAAGAGGGCGGAGGATTTAATCTGGAATGGTTCACACGGCACACCCCGCGCCTCCCGCGCGGCGGTCGCGGTCGTCTTTGATAACTCAAAAAAGCAGTTCAAGATTGATTTTGACGAAGTCGTTATTGAGCGCGTCGCTTACCGCGACGGGTCGAGCGAGTACTTCTTAAACGGCACCAAGGTGCGGCTTCGCGACATCGATGAGCTACTTGCGGGTGCGGGCATCGGCGAGACGAGTCATCACATCATTTCGCAGGGCGAGACCGATCGCATCTTGCTGGCAAATCCGCGTGAGCGTCGGCAGATGCTTGAGGACGCTTTGGGACTTGCCGTTTATGAGTTTAAAAAAGAAGAGGCCGAAAAGAAGCTCCTAAAGACCGAAGAGAATATCCGCGAGGTGAACGCGCTCCGGCGCGAGCTCGCCCCGCACCTCCAGTTTCTCGAGAGGCAAGTGGAGAAACTTGAGCGCGCTGACCAGATGCGGGGCGAGCTTGTCCGCTCGTGTCAAACCTACTTCGCGATCGAAGACGTGTATCTTGTAAGCGAGAAAAGGCGCTCCGACGCAGAGCGTATCGCGACCACGAAGCGCGTTGCAGAACTCACCGCAGAGCTGACCAAGATTGAAGAGGGCGCGACGACTGACGCCGAGGGCGCGAAGCGCCTTGACGAGGTACGCAAGCTCGAGCGAGAGACCGAGCGCCTCGGGGGCGAGCGCGCGACGCTTTCGCGAGAGCTTGGGCGGGTTGAGGGGGCTTTGGCGGCCGCGAAGCGCCGCTCGGCTGAAGTGGCGCGCGAGCCCTATGCGAAAGTGCCGCGCGAAGATCTTGAAATTCTCTGGAGAGAGGTTGAGCGGCAAGCCGAGGGAGACAAGGCCCCCGACGCTATCGCCGCGGCCCTTCGTTCGATTGTTGCGACCGTGCGCGCCTTTATGGAGCGTTTTGCCTCGCCTGCCGACGACGTGCTTGCTGAAGAGGAGAAGGCCGCCTACACCCTCGAACGTGAAAAAACAGAACTTACCGCGAAGGAGACGAAGCTCGAAAAGGAGCACGAAAATGCGAAGTCGGCGCTCGCGCGTGGGCGGAGCGCCCTCGTCGCGCACGACGAAGAGGGGAGGGAGCTCCGCCGTCGCATCGTGACCTTTGCGGAGAACAAGGCGAAAGCCGAGGGAGAGGCGACACGCCTTGAAGCGCGACTCCGCGAGCTCATCCTCCTCGCAGGCGAGTTCGACGCCGCAAAGGCCGAAGCAGTGGCGCTTGCGGGTACGGCCGCGGTCTCATACACGCCGCTTGTCACCCCGCCTAAAGAGGAGCGTAAAGTGCAAGAGGAGCGTAAAAAGGGGCTTGAGCGCCTTAAGATTCGCCTTGAAGAGGCGGGGGGCGCGGGCGAGGAGATCCGCACCGAGCACAAGGAGGTGAGTGAGCGCGAAGCGTTTCTCACGCGTGAGCTCGATGACCTTGATAAATCGGCGGCAGGCCTTCGTTCCCTGATTGGCGACCTTGACAGCGAACTTGCCAAGCACTTTGCCGACGGGCTTGCAAAGGTTAATGCCGCCTTCGGCGAATTTTTCGGTCTCCTTTTTGGCGGGGGCGGCGCGCGCCTCATTGTTGAACTCTCCGACGCTGAAACTTTGAGGGGCGGGGAGCTTGACGATGATGAAGCTTTGAGAGAAGAGAAGCCGGGCATTGAGATCGCGGTCACGATCCCGAAAAAGCGCGTACAATCCTTGATGCAACTTTCGGGCGGCGAGCGGGCCTTGACCTCGATTGCCCTTATTTTTGCGATGAGCCAAGTCAACCCGCCGCCCTTTTTGATACTTGACGAGACTGACGCAGCGCTCGACGAAGCGAACAGCCGCCGCTATGGCGACATCATTGAAAACTTGGCGGAAAAATCACAACTTATCGTAATCACCCACAACCGCGAGACCATGAGCCGGGCCTCGGTCCTCTACGGCGTCACTATGGGCGGCGACGGCGTCTCAAAACTCCTCTCCGTCAAGTTCGACGAAGCCCTCGCGGTGGCGAAATAAAAAGAAGTGAGTGAAAGACCTTCAGCAATTGCCCGTCGTGCAATCGGAATTTGGTCCTCCTTGCCGTTTAATTTAACGAGCGCGATGGCAACGGTCACACTCAGTCGTTCGTCTTTGTCTCTCCTGCGATTATTTCATACTGATGTTCGAAACCTGCAGGAAGACACTTGACCTCTATCGGCACACGCTGGCCTTTTTCGCGAATTGAGTTGGCCAAGTCTCTCACATCGCTTTCAATTGATTCCTCCGTGGTTTGGTACTGCTAGTCTGAGACAACGATACTAACCTACAGGTACAAAATCAAGTTCCTTTTCGGCTCCGCCAGCTGGCGGAGCGAGCGGCGGTTACATAGGAACAAAGTCTAACTCTTTCTCTGCTATACGTGCCGCAGTTAATTTCACCTTGATGGGGTCGCCAAGCTGAAAGCTCGCCCCCGTGCGGCGGCCGACAAGGCGATAGTGTTTTTCATCGTAGTCAAAGTAGTCGTCGCCGAGGATGCGGATTTGGATCATGCCGTCGGCATGTATCGTCTTTTCTTCAACATAAAGGCCTCGCTCGGTGACGCCCGAGATCACCGCGTCGAACTCTTGCCCGAGCTTGTCAGCCATAAACTCGACTTGTTTCATCTTGATCGAGTCGCGCTCGGCCTCCGCCGCCGCCACTTCGCGCTCTGATGAGTGAATAGCGAGCACCTCAAACTCAGCAAGCTCTTCATGCGTGACGGTGGTACCCCCCGCGTGATGCTTCACGATGCGGTGCACCAAGAGGTCGGGGTAGCGACGGATCGGGGAAGTGAAGTGCGTGTAGTGCGTGAACGCGAGCCCGTAG
>MFLS01000028.1:21635-21957 GCA_001781625.1 Candidatus Kaiserbacteria bacterium RIFCSPHIGHO2_12_FULL_56_13 | reverse complement strand
GAGGAGCAGGTACAAGCGGCGCCGGCGGCGGCGCCGGTGGTAGTGGTGGTGGGGGTGCTGGCGGTCCCGGAGATCCCGGAACCGTAGGCGGTGGCGGAGGCGGGGGTGGCGACGACGACCCGGGCGGTACCGTTGCGCCGAGCGGTGGCGATGGGGGGTCAGATACGGCCTTCGACAGTTCGCATGGTGCGGGCGGCGGCGGCGGCGGCGGCGGCGCTCAATCAACAGCAGGTCCCACCACGGGCGCGGGCGGCGCAGGCGGCACCTACGGCGGCGGCGGCGGCGGCGTGGGCTCAAACGGCTCTGGCAGCAACACGCCCGG
>MFLS01000028.1:6196-21595 GCA_001781625.1 Candidatus Kaiserbacteria bacterium RIFCSPHIGHO2_12_FULL_56_13 | reverse complement strand
GCGTCATTGTTATCAATTACAATGGCGGCGGGACCGCACTCACTCCTGGCCGAATCGGTCAGGCGCTATCTTTAAACGGCACATCCTACTATCTCACAGTGAGCACCTCTATCTCTTCTATCAAATCAGTCGCGTTCTGGGCGAAAGCTTCGACGACCGCCTCGATTGCTCAAGGTCTCGTGAATCTCACCGGCACCACCGTCTATATATCTACCTCTGCAAGCAAGGTCCTCTCGGCTACCGGCTTTACCTCACCTGTCTATTATATAGACGGCGCCGCCTCGACGACTCCCGGGCTTTACGACGCCGAGTGGCACCACGTCGTCGTTACGGGCACGGCGGCGATTACCGGTAGCGCAGTCGAACTTGGCCGCGCCAACTCCGTCTACTTTGGAGGCCGTATGGACGACGTGCGCTTTTATTCGGCAACGCTCTCTGCAAGCGACGCCGCTCGTCTCTATGGGCTCGGCGGGACGACCTATGTCAATAAGAATGTCGACACAACCGCAACCGGTGTGGCGCCTGGCTCGGGCCTTGTCGGCTGGTGGACCTTCAACGGGCCGGACCTCCTCACCAATGTCACCGACAAGAGCGGGAGCGGCAATGCCGGTTCTCTCTCCGGTTTTGCCGCGACCACGACCGTTATCGGCAAACTGGGCCAAGCCCTTGACTTTGACGGTTCAGACGACTATGTCACTATTGCCCACAGCACCTCTCTCAACCACGGGAATGCAAGTGACACATTTTCGGTTTCAGCTTGGGTCAAGACAACTGCAGGGGGCCAGATCATTTCAAAAGGCAGGCCGACCTCTCTCACCCACATCGCCTACCGACTCCATGTGTCAAGCGGGAATCTTACATTCGCACGATGGCACCAGACTCCCGATACGGCAGACAGTTTCGCTGGAGATGTCGCTATCGACGACGGAGTGTGGCACCATGTTGCTTTTGTAAATACAAGCGCGTCATCGCACTCGCTCTATGTAGACGGCGCATTGGATGTGACCGATACCACGACCTGGTCGCAAGATGATCTGAATACCGAAGAGGTCAACATCGGCCGGTATAAGAATCATACGTTCTCGACGACTTTCTTTACGGGTTCTATTGACGATGTCCGGATCTACAACCGCGCGCTCTCGGCGGCAGAAGTATTACGGCTCTACCAGCTCGGAAACTGATATACTTTTTCTATGGCTATCCGCGTTGCGATAAATGGGTTTGGAAGGATCGGAAGAGTCTTTATGCGACGTGCGAAGGGGCGTGGGATAGAGATAGTGGCGGTGAATGACCTCGGCTCTCTTGAAAACCTCGCGTATCTCTTGAAGCATGATACGGTCTATGGCAAAGCGCCTTTCGAGGTCGAGACGAAAGGCAAAGCGCTCGTCATTGATGGCAAAGAAATCACGTTTCTCTCTGAAAAAGATCCGGTTCACTTGCCGTGGGGCAAGCTCGGCGTCGATGTGGTCGTAGAGGCGACCGGCGTCTTTGATGAATATGAAAAGGCGAAGGCGCACCTCAAGGTCGGCGCGAAACGCGTCGTGATTACCGCACCCGGCAAAGGTGAAGGCGGCGAGACGGTCCTTATGGGCATTAATGAAGACAAACTCGCAACGTGTCCCGTCACGAGCAATGCCTCATGCACGACAAATTCGGCGAGCCCGATTATCGCTATTCTTGATGAAAGCATTGGCATTGAAAAAGCCATACTCTCGACGGTGCATGCCTATACCTCGACGCAGTCAGTCATCGATGGTCCCGTGAAAGGGGGCGACTTTCGGCGCGGCCGCGATGCCGCGCACAATATCGCCCCTTCATCGACCGGAGCCGCGATCGCGGTCGCGAAGGCCTACCCGGCGCTCGTTGGCAAGTTCGATGGCATCGCGCTCCGCGTCCCCGTCATCGCGGGCTCGATCGCCGATATCACCTTTATCGCGAAGCGCGCAACCTCGGTTGAAGAGGTGAACAACCTCTTGCGTAAAGCGGCACACAACCCGCGTTGGGAGGGCCTTTTCAAAGTGACTGAAGAACAGCTCGTTTCAAGCGATATCGTGGGCGAACCAGTCGCCTCGATCGCCGACCTCCTCATGACCCGCGTTGTCGACGACAACCTCGTGAAAGTCCTCACCTGGTACGACAATGAAATGGGCTACGTCGAGTCTCTCCTCCGGCATGTCCTGAAGGCCGGCGAACAGATATGAAGGTCTATGTCGCGGCAGATCACGCAGGGTTTGCATTGAAGCAGAAACTTGTCGCGTCTGTGCGAGAGCTCGGGTTTGAGGTACAGGACATGGGGCCGGCGACATTGAACCCAGACGACGACTATCCCGATTTCATCATCCCAGTCGCGCAGGCAGTAGTGGCTGATACGACAGCCTTTGGCATCGTGCTGGGGAAGTCAGGTCAGGGCGAGGCGATGGCGGCAAACCGGGTCGTGGGTGCGCGCGCCGCTGTGTACTATGGTGGGCCGCTCGAGTTCGTGGCGCTCTCCCGTAAGCACAATAATGCGAATATGCTTTCGCTCGGAGCAGATTTTGTGACTGAAGATGAAGCGAAGGCGGCAACCCGCGTCTTTCTTACCACCGCATTTTCGGGCGACGAACGGCATCGCCGCCGCCTCGCGAAGTTTTAACCATGAGCATCATTATCCCGGCGGTTTTGCCGACTTCGCGCGCGGAGCTTGACCAAACACTCGCGCGGCTCGCGCCGGTCGAGGGCATCACGACCATACAGCTTGATGTGGTCGACGGCGTTTTCGCAGAACCCGCCTCGTGGCCCTATGCGCGTCAAGAGACATGGGAGCTCCCTCTCATTGAGCGATTTCGCTATGAGATCGACCTTATGGTGCAGAGGCCCGAAGAGGTGCTCGCGCGTTTTATTACGCTTGGCGCAAGCCGTATCACGCTCCACGTCGAAAGCGCGCGTTCAATCGCCACAATCGTTACCGATTTCAAACGACGCTACGGCCATGAAGCGGGGTTCACCTCGGGCCTCCTCTCCCTCGGGCTTGCCTTCAGTATCGGGACCGACACTGCCCCCTACGGGGTTTGCATCAAAGAGGTCGACTACGTGCAGTTCATGGGTATTGCGACGATTGGCAAACAAGACCAGCCTTTTGATGAGCGGGTAGTGCAAAAGATCAGGCGTTTTCGCCGCGAGTACCCCTCGGTGCCGCTCCAGGTCGATGGCGCGGTGTCGCTCCTCACTGTCCCAAAACTCCTTACCGCAGGGGTTTCGCGACTTGTCGTCGGGTCGGCGCTCGTGCGCGCGAGCGATATCTCTGCCGCACTTGCGAGATTTGAAGCACTCGGTGAACGTTTCGGCATTTACGAGCACTGATGCGCTACAATAACAAGTGATGGCACTTTCAGACGAACGCGTGAGGGCGCTTGAGAAAAAGGCCGAGGCGATTCGCGAGACGATTCTCTCGATGCTCGTCGCCGCGGGCTCGGGTCATACCGCGGGCCCGCTTGGGATGGCCGACATCTTTGCCGTCTTCTACTTTGAGATACTGAAGCACCACCCGGCAAACCCCGAGTGGGAGGAGCGCGATCGATTGATACTCTCAAACGGCCACATCACGCCGGTGCGCTATGCGGCGATGGCGCACGCGGGCTATTTCCCCATTGAAGAGTGCCTCACCCTGCGCAAGTTCGGCTCGCGCCTCCAAGGGCATCCTGAAAGGATTCGCCTCGAGGGGCTCGAGACAACCTCAGGCCCTCTTGGAGAGGGGCTCGCGCAGGCCGCGGGTATGGCTTACGCGCTTCGCATGGACGGCAAGAAAAATAGAGTGTACTGCATCACCTCTGACGGCGAGCACGACGAGGGTAATACGTGGGAGGCCATCATGTTTGCGGCAAAAAATAAGCTTTCGAACCTCACCGCTGTCATCGATCGCAATAACATTCAGATCGACGGCATGACCGAGGATGTGATGCCGCTTGAGTCTCTCAATGCAAAGTATGCCGCCTTCAATTGGCACGTGCTTGAGGTGAATGGCCACGACATCGCCGCCTTTGTCGCGGCAATCGAGGAGGCGAAGGCGATTAATGAAAAGCCGACTATCATCATTGCGCACACGATCCCCGGCAAGGGCGTGCCCGAGATCGAGTTTGATTACCACTGGCATGGCAAGCCGCCCTCTAAAGAAGAGGCCGCGCGCTTTTTGAAGGCGCTCCGGAGCGCAAAGGGCCGTGTCCCGCACGAGTATGCTTAATGTCGCGGCGAAACTTGTGGCAGAACCGTTTAGCGACAAGGTTACCAAGGCACCGACGCGCGATGGGTTTGGCAAGGGTGTAGTTGAGGCAGGAAAGGCGAATAAGAATGTCGTCGTCCTCTGCGCTGACTTGAAAGAATCTACGCGCGCCGAGTGGTTTGAGAAGGAGTTCCCCGAGCGTTTTATTGAAGTCGGAGTTGCCGAGCAGGCCATGGCCACGATTGCGAGCGGTATGGCCTTGGCGGGTAAGATCCCTTTCATTGCCTCGTATGCCTGCTTTTCACCGGGCCGCAACTACGAACAGATTCGCACCACGATTGCGCTCAACAAGGTGTCAGTCAAGGTTTGTGGGATGCATGCCGGCGTCTCGGTAGGGGCTGACGGCGCGACGCATCAGATGCTTGAGGATATCGGGATGATGCGCATGCTCCCGGGGATGACAGTCATCAATCCCTGCGACGCTCTCGAGGCGCGCAAGGCGACGGTTGCCGCTGCAAAGGTACCAGGGCCAATGTATCTGCGTTTCGGCCGTGCTGGTGTCCCCATATTTACGACACCCGACACGCCATTTTCGATAGGCAAGGCGCTCATCTTGTGGCAAGGGGAGAACCCGAAAGTCGCCCTCCTTGCGACCGGTTCGCTTTCGTATAACGCGCTTGCCGCGGCGCGTGCGCTCGATGCCGATGGCATCGCCTCACTTGTCCTTCATGTACCGACGATAAAACCGCTCGATGAGGCGGCGATTATCGAAGCGGCAAAGCGCACGCGCCGCATCGTGACCATTGAGGAGCATCAAGTTGCCGGCGGCTTCGGCTCTGCGGTCGCTGAACTTCTTTCTGAAAAGTATCCGGCCAAGATCAAACGTCTCGGCATCGAGGACGAATTCGGGCAGTCAGGCGACCCCGACGAGCTCATCGAGCACTACGGCCTCGGCGCCTCTTCAATCCGCCACGCCGCAGAAACCTTTATAAAGGAGTAGCACGGTACTCCTTTGGCGCCATCGCGAGGTACCCTTCGAGCATCTCTCGGGAGAGAAGGCCGCGCTGGGCGCCGATATACTGCACGACCGACATCGAGTTTATGGGGCCCCACGCGAGTGCCTCGGGGAGAGACTTGCCGAGGAGGAGCGCCGCGACGACCGTTGAGGCAAAAGCATCGCCCGCCCCTGTGCGCTCATAGGGGGGCTTCGGGTCGGGGTAGCTGGGGATATGGTAGGCTTTCATGCCGTCAAAAGAGTACGCGCCTTTGGGGCCGTCGGTCAGCACACAGGTTTTCGGCCCCTTGTCGTGCATGAGCTCCATGAGCTTTTTCGGGTTTTCTTCGGCCGTGCCGAGGATTCGCTGATACTCCTCTTTATTTGCAAAGAAAATGTCGGCGCGGCGGTACACCTTCTCGAGACGCTTGAGGCCCATGGCGATCTGAAATGTCCCGGGTTGAAAGGCAAGCAACATCTTCGGCTTTTCGATAAGCCAGTCAACGATATCGTCGTGGAGTTGGGCGCAGTGTTCAGAGAGCGACGAGAGGTAGACGGCTCTCGGTACGGGCAGAGGCGAGGGGAGCGCGCAATCGAATGCCTCGTGTTTTATGAGAATCGTGCGCTCGGCGCCGTACCAGAGCACATAGTGACTGTTCGTCATCTTTCCACCCACCGTCGTTACGAGAGAGGTATCAACCTTTTCTTTTTTAAGTGCGGTGAGGCAATCTTCGCCACTCCTATCTTTGCCGAGCCATGAAAGGAGCGCCGATGAGAGGCCGAGCCGCGCGGTGGCAACGGCGGCGTTCGCGGCATTGCCGACTGCCGGCACCACCGTTGCTGACTCGAAGGGGATCTTGTCGCCGAAGCGCATCGAGATTGTGCAGTGCTCGCGGTTAACATCGCAATGGACTTCAGCGTCTTTGAGACGGACAAAGGTGTCAACGACAGTGTCGCCTATGGCAAGAACATCCATAGTTATAGTTTATACTATTTTTATGAAGGACCTTGTGACGGTCGCACGCGCCTTGTTTGCAAGCGGCAAGGGGATCCTTGCCGCTGACGAGAGCGTCGCGACGGCAGACAAGCGTCTTGCCGCGCATGGCATAGCGATTGGTGGGGAGATGCGGCGCGCGGAGCGAGAGATCTTTCTCAATGCCGAGGGCATCGAGCAGTACCTCTCGGGAGCCATCCTCTTTTCAGAAACTTTCGCACAGAAGGGGAGCGACGGCAAACTTTTCCCCGCCTCTTTGGCCGCGCGCGGCATCGCGCCCGGCATCAAAGTAGACCAGGGGACCGAGCCCATTGCCGAGAGCCCGAAGGAGTTCATAACGAACGGGCTCATCGGCCTTTCCGAGCGGCTCCTCGAGTTTGCAAAAAAGGGGGCGCTGTTCGCAAAATGGCGTGCGGTCGTGCGAATAGACGGCGACCAGCTCCCGAGCTCGCGCGCGCTCTTAGAGAATGCGAAGCGGCTTGCAACCTACGCGAGAGAGGCCCAAGCGGCGGGCCTTGTGCCTGTCATCGAGCCCGAAGTCCTGCTTGATGGGATGCATAGCTTGTTGCGCTCGAAAGTGGTGCTTGAGGAGGTGCTCGCCACCGTATTCGTCGCTCTTGAGGCGCAAGCTGTTGATCGCGCGTCGGTTGTCCTCAAGACCTCGATGGTCCTTTCGGGGAGTGAGACCGGCAAGCACGATGCTCCGCAAGAGGTGGCAAGGCATACGCTTGAAGCTCTGGTCGCAAATGTGCCTAAGCAGATCGCTGGCATCGCGTTCCTTTCAGGGGGACAGACGCCTGACCAAGCGACTGAAAATCTCGCGGCTATCGTAGCGACGGCGCGGGCGGCGAGTACCTCGTGGCCAGTGACTTTCAGCTACGCTCGCGCGCTCCAAGAGGAGACGCTTCAAATATGGAGAGGCGAAGAGGCGAACGTCGCCGCCGCCCGCGCAGTATTTTTGAATCGTCTTAAGAGACTCTCCGCCGCCGTTTCCATGTAGGACATACGATGTCCGACATGGTTGCGCAAACCGAGCAAATGCGGCATAATCGGCCCACTATGTTGACGTTGAAGGCAGAAAAACGGACGCAAACCGGCAAGGGTGTCGGCGCGCTTCGGCGCGCCGGGGCTCTCCCTGCCGTCGTTTACGGCCCCCACAAAGAATCGATGCCCATCACGCTCTCTGCGCAAGATTTCGAAAAAGTGTTTCGCAAGGCGGGCGAGTCGACTATTGTTGCCTTGACAGGGATTGGTGAAGACCTCCCAACCTTGGTTCATGAGATAGATCTCGACCCGCTTACGAATAAGCCGCGCCATGTCGATTTTTATGCAGTAACGAAGGGTCAAAAGGTCGAGCTCGCGATACCGGTCGAGTTTACGGGAGAATCGCTGGCAGTGAAGGAGGGCGCCTCCCTCGTGAAAGTCTTGCACGAAATAGAAATCAAGGCCGACCCCATGAATCTCCCGCACGAGTTCGTCGCCGACCTCTCGATGCTCAAGGCAGTCGGTGACAAGCTCCACGTGCGTGACTTAGTGGCGTTTGAGGGCGTCGAGCTCATCACGAACCCTGATGAGGTCATCGCTCTGATCCAAGAAGTTGTTGAAGAAAAAGTCGAAGAGGCGCCGACTGACCTCTCGGCGATCGAAGTTGAGCAAAAGGGCAAAGAGGAGGAAGGCGCGGTTGAAGGAGCTCCTGCCTCCGAAGTAAAGGAAAAAGAGAAGGCGTAGAGAGCGCTCTGTTATACTGGCTCAATGTTCCGGACTTTCGCCGGCGCCATTTTTCTTATTGTGCTCTTTGCGCCTATCGTGATAGACGCGCAATTCCTTTCTCCTGAAGAGCGGAGTCGGCTCGAAGCCGAATACAATCAGCTCCAAAAGGAGATCGTCGAATGGCAGAAGGTACTCGACGAGACCAAGGCAAAAAAGAACACGCTCCAAGGAGATGTCACCACGCTTAATGCACAGATAAAACAGGCGGAGGCGCAGATACGTCAGAAGAACATCGCTATCTCAGGACTCTCGGTCGAGATACGGTCGAAGACCGAACACATCGGCAAGCTTTCTCTGCGCATGCAAGAGACCATGGACTCTCTCGCGAGCCTCATGCGGCGCACCGATGAGATGGACCGCATCTCCCTCGTGGCGCTCGCTATCGGTTCGACCGATTTCTCCGCTTTTTTTCTTGAAGCAGATACGATTCTCACGCTCGAGGCGCGTCTCGAAGAGACCATCGATGAGTTGCAGACGATCAGGAGCGAGACAGAGCAAGAACGCGCCGCGCTCGCAGAGAAAAAAGATGCCGAGGTCGATGCCCGCTATGTCGTTGAGAGCAAGAAGCAGCAGATCGCGAAGAGTGAGGCCGGGAAGAGGGAGTTGCTTACGATCACCAAAAACCAAGAAGAGGGATATCAGAAGGTGCTCGCTGAACGACAGCGTCGTGCCGAGGCGATACGAAACGCCCTCTTCCCACTCCGTGACGCCGAGGGGATCCCCTTTGGCACGGCGCTTGATCATGCCGCGCTCGCCTCTCAAAAGACCGGAGTGCGCACCGCACTTATCCTCGCGGTCCTCTCGCAAGAGTCTGATTTGGGGAAGAATGTCGGACAGTGTTATGTCGCAAGCCTCTCGACTGGCGAGGGGGTTGGCAAGAATACTGGTCGTGTTTTCAGCAACACGATGAAGGTTCCGCGTGATACCGTACCGTTCGAGCGCATCACGAGCGCCCTAGGACTTGCGTGGGCGACCTCTCCTGTCTCCTGTCCGGTGGGGGGGAAGGGCTATGGGGGCGCCATGGGCCCATCGCAGTTCATCCCATCGACATGGGAGCTTTTCGCCCCAAAGCTCAAGTCTTCCTTAGGAGTCGCACAGCCAAACCCATGGGACGCAAAGCACGCCATCATGGCGACCGCGATCTATCTCGCAGATCTTGGTGCGGGGTCGCAGACCTACAGCGCCGAACGAAATGCGGCGTGCCGCTATTACTCAGGCCGCTCCTGCGACACGCGCTCGCCCATAAACTACACCTACGGCAATGCCGTCATCGCGAAGGCCGAGAGATTCCAAGAAGACATCGACTTCTTGAAGGGCGTGTAGTATAGTGGGCGCGCATGAAAAAGGATATCCACCCGGCCGATTACCGCCCCGTCATTTTTGAAGATCTCGCCTCTGGGGCGCGTTTTTTGATTGGTTCGACCGCCGCGACCCGCGAGACCGCGAAGTGGGCTAAAGCCGCCAAAGACGGCTCGTCCGACCGGTCGCTTTGGATTGGTCTAGGTGAGGACGGCAAGGAGTATCCTAAGATAACCGTCGAGATCTCCAGCAAATCGCATCCGGTCTACACGGGCGAGGATCGCTCGCTCGATAAAGGCGGCCAGGTCGAAAAGTTCAAGAAGCGGGCTGCAAAGAAAAAGTAGATTTCGCGTATACTGAAGGGAATGGAATATTCTTCTGAATTGAAGAAGAATTTTGCAACGGCGTATCTCGCCGAAGAGTACGAACGTCTTGAAGAGGAGAAGCGCGCGGCCGAGAGCGCTGCGGGGGGAGACCCTGACCTTCTCCGCCTTGCCAAAGAGGACGTGCTTCGCATCACGGCGCGGCAAGAGGAGATTCTCGCCGAAATAGAGAAGATACTCGCGAAAGAGCGCGAGGAGGAGTCGAAACCTCTCTCGGTCGTCATGGAGTTTCGCGCAGGCGCAGGCGGTAACGAGGCGGCGATTTTCGCAAAGGATCTCAAGGGTATGTACGAAAAATTTGCCGCTATGAGAGGGTGGCGGGCAAAACCGGTTGACGAACTCACGTTTGAGATCGCCGGGGGAGATGCGTACGATGCGCTCCGATATGAGACGGGTGTCCACCGCGTACAGCGGATCCCTGAGACTGAAAAATCGGGCCGTATTCACACTTCGACGGCCTCGGTTGCCGTGCTCCCTATCCGAGCCACATCGAAGATTGAGATCAATCCCGCCGATATCGAGATGGAGTTCTCTCGGAGTGGCGGGGCAGGAGGGCAGAATGTGAACAAGGTTGAAACAGCCGTACGCCTCGTCCACACGCCGACGGGTATCGATGTCCGCTCTTCAAGCGAGCGTTCGCAAAAGGCGAACCGTGACAAGGCGCTCCAGATCCTCACCGCGAAGCTCGAACAGCTCCATGAGGAGGAGGAGGCAAAAAAGCACGCGGCGGAACGAAAATCGCAAATCGGCACGGCCGATCGTTCGGAGAAAATCCGCACCTATAATTTCCTCCAAGATCGGGTCACCGACCACCGCATCAAGGAAAGTTGGCACAACCTGCCGAAGATCATGTCAGGCGGCATTGAGGATATTATCAACGCTTTGCAAAAAGCCGCGATTCAGGTAGAGTGAGCCCGTTATGGCAGTGAGTATGCCAAAGGGAGAGATCGAGCGCCTGTTTACTGCAGGCGCGCATTTTGCACAGGTGAAGAGCCGCCGGCACCCTTCAATGAAACCCTATATCGTCGGCGCCCGCGCGAAGACCGAGATCATCGACCTTGCAAAAACCGAGCAGCAGCTTGCCGAAGCAAAAGAGGCCTTGGCCGCGCTTGCTCGAGATGGTCGGATAGTCCTCTTTGTAGGAGGCAAGCCAGAGATTGCGGCACTCGTGAAGAGCGCCGCAATGAAGGTCGGGGCGCCCTATGTCTCAAGCCGCTGGCTTGGCGGCACGATTTCGAATTGGGGCGAGATCAAGAAGCGCATCGACCGCCTCGCAGACCTTAATGAAAAGAAGGCCGCGGGAACGCTCGCGAAGCAGCACACGAAGCTCGAAGTGGTGAAGCTTGACCGCGAGGCAAAGCGCCTCTCGGAGCGGCTCGACGGCATCACGCTCCTCGAAAAGCGCCCTGACGTCCTGCTTGTGGTTGACACGAAGCGCGAGAAACATGCGGTCAAAGAGGCGCGCGCGGCGGGGCTCCCCGTGATCGCGATCATGAACTCCGACTGCGACCTTAGAGATGCAGCATACCCCATCGTCGCGAATGACGCCTCGCGCGAGACAGTGAAGCTTCTCCTCACCGAGCTTACGGGAGCGTTCGAGAAAGGCCGGGCGATGTAAAATAAGGGGCATGGAAATCGCAACCGAAGTCGTTAAAGCGCTGCGCGACAAGACGGGCGTATCAGTGATGCAGTGCCGCAAGGCGCTCGAGGAATCTGCGGGCGATCTTGCAAAAGCCGAAGAGATTTTGCGTAAGCACTCCGGTATCACGGCGGCGAAGAAGGCACGTCGCGCGCTTGGTGCCGGAGCAGTGGGCTCATATGTGCATGATTATGCGAAGGGAGCTATGGTGCTCTTGGGGAGCGAGAGCGATTTTGTTGCTAAAAATCCAGAGTTTTCAGCACTTGCGCGCGAGATTGCCATGCAGGTCGCCGCGATGGACCCAGAAGATACAGAGGCCTTACTTGCGCAGCCCTACATTAAAGACGAGAGCAAAACGGTTGCTGACCTCCTTAACGAAGCGACCCAAAAATTCGGCGAACGGGTGGAGATAACTCAGTTTGCACGCTTTTCCGCATAGGGGTAATCTAGGGGAGGTATGGGATATCTAGTATTTATGCTTATTGCCGTTGCCCTTTTCTCGGGCTTCCTTTTTCTCACCTATTATGAGGCACGGCGCGGCGTGCGCGTGTTCGCGGCATTTCGGAACGATCTTGACGCGCAGGTGGCGCGCGCGATCGCCATTGTCACGCATGTTGATTTTGAGCCATTGGTGCGGCAACAGTTTCAGTTGCTGGCGGCGCATGTCGCCCACGACATCGCGCACCTCTTTTTGCGTACAGTGCGTGCGATCGAGCATGTGCTGACACGGCTCGTGAGGCACTTGCGCGCCCGCCACGGCATCACCGAAGGCCCGAACGCGACTCCGCGCGCCTTTGTAAAGACGATGCGCGAATTTAAGCGAGAGCTCTCCTCAACACGCCCGCCGATTTCTGAAGTGTAGCGAAAACGGTAGTATACTCTTGTGCCGCCCTAGCTCAGCTGGTTAGAGCAGCTGTTTTGTAAACAGCAGGTCCTCGGTTCGAATCCGAGGGGCGGCTCACTAAAGCGGCGTCGAGGTTGAAAGTGTACCCTTGGGGAAGCGGGTCATAAGCTCCTCAAGCGATTCAAAGCCGTACGAGGTTTTGCCGTTCACCACGAAGGATGGCAAGCCGTTCTTCACTTTGGTAACGGCGATCAGGGTTTCAAGAGCGCCGAGCGCGAGGTGGTAATCGAACGAGTACACGCGCAAATCCGGATAGGTGTCGCGCAAGTAGGAGAGCGCGTAGCCAGCACGGTCGCAATTGTCGCAGTCGCCCGCATTGCTATAGAAATAAAGCACGGTCACGTCCTTTTGACCGCAGGTCGCCGCAAGCTGTTTTGCGGCGAGGTAGTCGCGTATCTCAAGCAAGGTGTAGCGCTTCTTAAGCTCGATAACCTCTCGATTGTCGCTCCCGAGTTCTTGCTCGGCGTAAGCAAGCCGATCGCCAAGATTAGCAAGCTCGCTCGCGAGGCTCGTCGAGGTCGCGCTTTCGCACGGCGCAGAGACGAGCAGGAGAAACTGCGTCTCAAGCGAGAGAGTATCAATAGCGATCTGACTTTCAATAGCGGCAAGCTCCTCGATACGTTGTTTGCCGAGGTAATCGATCGAGAGGGCAATCGTCCCGACAATGAGGATGGTGATGCCGAGCGCGATGAGCACGTTTCTCGTGACGAGCGACATGCGCAGGACTTTACCGCCACGAGCGCGTCTTGTGAAGGACGATATCGACAGAGGCGCGGGCGATCCACAGGGGCGCCAACAGGCCATAGAAAAGGAGGAATGAGATGAGGCCGCGCGCAAGGCCTCCGGGGGTGCGAGAGATTTGCTTGCCGAGCACGGCGAGGGAAACCCATGCAGCAATGGTGACGAGAACAAGGAGCATGAAGAAGGTCGTGGGGAAGTAAAACCAATCAAAGGCGAAGGAGGCGGGGAGATACGCATACGCGAGGGGAATGCCCTCGCGGAGCGCAATGGCTTGTGCGATATCAGCACTGGTGGCGAATACGATTGTCCCGAAGACGATCACACTGGCTGAGAGAGAAAAGAGCCCGATCGGCAGGACAAGCATCCCGAGCGCGCCCTTCGCAGGACTGAATACAAGGTCGCGATAGTCGAAGAGGACATTACGCAAAAACCCTGATATCCAGCGTATCCGTTGCAAAAAGAGGCGGCGCAGGGTGGCAGGCGCCGTGGTGTACACGCGCGCGCGAGGCGCGTTCTCGATCGTGTAGCCGTGCCGTTGAAGCCGCAATGCCATCTCCATATCTTCAACCTGGTGCCCTGTCCGAAATCCCCCGACCGCCATGACGATGGCGCGCCGGTAAAATGACGACGGGCCCGGGGTCACATAGAGGCCATTTATTGATGCAAGGGTATGTCGTTGCGCAATGCCGAAGAGATATTCGGCATATTGCATGAGCTCGAGGATATTCTTCGGTTCATGCACTGACATCGCGGCAGTGACTGCGGCGACGCCCGCTTCAAAACACGGAATGATGTGTCGGAGCGCTGAAGGTTCAACGAACGAGTCGGCGTCGAGGCATCCGACGATTTCGGCATCGGTCGCCCTGATGCCAGCATTGAGGGCCGTATATTTGCCGCCATTTTCTTTGTGGATGATGGCAACGTGCGGGTGGTTGCGGAACTGCTCCATCACCTCGCGCGTGCCATCAGTCGAACCATCATTCACTAATATGAGCGAGAGTTTGTCGGCAGGGTAATCGAGGGCGAGTACCGATGTGGCAGTGCGCGCGAGAGTCGTCTCTTCGTTGTAGCAGGGGACGATGACCGCGACTGTCGGGAGCGCATTGCCTCCTGCGGGAGCGCCCGCCCGTCTCCGGCGGGCGGGCGCGGAGAGAAAGGTGACGAGCACGAACGACTCGAAGAAAATCGCGACGAAAAGGGCAGGGTAGATGAGCAACTCGGCACTCATGGTCAGCGGATCGTCGCCTCGCAGTTTTTTACCGTTGCCGCTTCGAGCTTCGCATGGAGCGCATTCACCTCGTCAGAGGTGAGTGTTCGTTCGACACTGCGATAGGTGATGCGGTAGGCATAACTCGCCTTGCCTGCACCGATCTTCTCCGCATTTTCGTAGGTGTCGGTGAGCTTCACCTCTTCAACAAGGTCGCCGGCAATCTCACGAACGAGGTCAAAGTAGTTATTCGGCACGAAACCCTTTGCGACAATAAATGAGATGTCGCGCACAACCGGCGGGTACTTGCTCACCTCTTTATACGCCTGCCCCAGCACAAGCTGTTTTTTCACTCGTTCGTCATCTGACCAGAGGAGCCGGATATCGGGGAGCTGCATGCTAATGATGGCGAGTCGCTCGAGGCCAAAGCCGAAGGCCCAGCCATTCCATTTGCTTGAGTCGATGCCGAGATTGTCGAGCACTCTCCCTTTGACGACGCCAGCGCCCAAGACCTCGACCCATGTGCCGTTGCCGTCCTTATCGACCTCCATTTCAAGCGAGGGATCAGTGTAGGGGAAAACATCTTTATTGAAACGGCACCTTACTTCAGGGCCGAACGCGGCCTTGGCAATATCGGCAAGGACTTTCTTAAGATCTTCGATACCGATGACCTTTTCTTCTTTTCGCGCTAGGTACCAGCCGTCGATCTGATGAAACACATTCATGTGGCGGGCATCAATCTCGTCTTTGCGATAAACTTTGCCGTAGGAAAGGGCGCCGACTGCCTCGCCTGCCGTAATCTTTTTCTGCACGCTTTTCTCGCGTAGCCAGTAGTACCACATGACCGTGGTGTGGGTGCGGAGCACATGCGTATCATCAATAAAATAAGAATCGGATCTGGAGCGGGCAGGATGATCTGCGGGGAAATCAAAAAGATCAAAGACGATATCCATAGCCATTATTTCGGGGACATCGATGACGTCGAAATCCTTGAAATTGGGGATGGCGAGGATTCTTTTGACGAGTTCGTGGATGGGACTCCCGGGGGTACGGGAGAGGTCAGGCATCGCCAGATAGCGCTTGATGCGCCCCGCTTCAAAGTCGCTCCGCCTCCCCACCTCTTGCCGTAGCTCCCCCTCCTCCGCGCGGGATATTTTGATATCCATGACCGCTTCAGTGTACCAGAGGGATATGTGTAATAGAATAGAGAAGTCTGCGGTATGAAAAAAGGAAAACACATCTATTTTGTCCGCCACGGGGAAAGCAGTTCGAA
>MFLS01000028.1:4783-6139 GCA_001781625.1 Candidatus Kaiserbacteria bacterium RIFCSPHIGHO2_12_FULL_56_13 | reverse complement strand
GGAAGCATTCGCAACTGACTGGTAACGGCAGATTACAGGCGCGCATTGTTGCCAGCCGTATCCTGAAAATCGGCGCAGACGCGATTCTCGCGAGCACGTATCCTCGTGCGAAAGAGACGGCGGATATTATCGGTGGCGTAGTAGGATTACTCGTCGAGACGAGCGACCTGCTTATTGAGATTGAAATGCCGTCTCTTTTCCACGGTCGACATCGGGATGAGCCGGAGATACTGAAGATCGCCGACGAGATTTTTGAGCGACGGCATGAAGCAGGATATCGATATTCTGATGAAGAGACGCTCAATGAATTTCGTACGCGTGCAAATGACGCTCTCAATTTTCTTCAGACATACGAGGCAGAACGAATATGTGTGGTGACGCACGGGGCTTTCATGCGTGCTCTTTTCTGTTCCGTACTTTACGGCAGAGAATTTTCTGGTCACGAATTCAATCGCGCGCTCAATTCGCTTTTCATCGATAATACCAGCATCACTTATTTTCGCTGGCAGCCAGTCTGGAGGGACGAGAAGGACAAACATTGGGCGGTCATCTCCTGGAATGACTCTGCCCATCTCGGATAAAATAGTCATTCAGTAACAGTAAACACACATACAAAAATTGTCCTATAGGTCGAAATTTGTATTGACACGTAAACACTAATCAAGGGCGAAATGTTCTCGGAGCGGCCGATCTGCTTCGAGTGCATCTGCAACAATAGAACGTAATTCCCCAACGCCGCTCGAGAGATGGGTTCGGATGAGTGCGACGAATTCATCGCAAGGATAGGGGTAAATCCAGACGCTGTCTTGCAATCGCACAAAACCAACCCCCTCAAGCAAGTGTCGCAGTTGCGTCCTTACTTTTCGGCGCTTTTCGCGAATATCGAAAAGAAGCATGCGCCACTTGCCATCCCATTGTATTTGTTCCGGGATCTGGTACTCCAATAACAAGATTCGTTCGATATGGCGCACCCCCTTTTCAGTGAGAACAATCTCCCCCTCATTATCACGAATGAGCCCCTGCTGTTTGAGTCGTCCCTTCGCTGCGGCGATTCGACTGTAAAGTTCCTTGCGATGCGCTTTACCACGATCTAGATAGTCGAGCAGGCGAGTGGTCTTTGGCGCAAGTATGGCCATTGAAAGGACCCCGGTCACATAGAGAGTCCGCAGGAGGGCGACTCTGATTGCCATCTTCTTGTGATTTTGAATCGGAATTTTCTTCATACAACTTTTATCCTATAGGATAAATTATGTATGGAGATTTAGAAGAAGGATTGTTGGGGATAAACGAACGCGATTTTTATCCACAAATGAAGGTGATTTTGTGATAGAATATGAGCACAAAAGACATGGCAAA
>MFLS01000028.1:1984-4599 GCA_001781625.1 Candidatus Kaiserbacteria bacterium RIFCSPHIGHO2_12_FULL_56_13 | reverse complement strand
AACTCGCGCGACGAGGCGATGGGCGGACACGCCGACGACATCGAGGTCGCCCTCCTCCCTGGCAATCGCGTTCGTGTCGTTGATAATGGTCGCGGCATCCCAGTTGATAAACATCCGCAAACGAAGGTCTCTGCACTCGAAACCATCATGACGACCCTTCACGCGGGCGCTAAATTCGGCGGCGAAGGGTACAAGGTTTCAGGCGGTCTCCACGGCGTCGGTGTCTCGGTTGTGAACGCGCTCTCGATTTGGTGTCGCGCCGAGGTGCATCGCGACGGCGGCAAATATGAGCAAGAGTACAAGCAGGGGGAGCCGAAAGCGGCGGTTAAAAAGGTCGGCTCATCGAACCTTCATGGCTCGATTATCTCCTTTGAGGCCGACCCCGCCATCTTCCCCGAAATCAAGTTTGATTGGGGCAAGGTGGTTTCGCACCTGCGCCAGCAGGCCTACCTCGTGAAGGGGCTCCGGATCTCGGTGATTGACGCGCGCGGCATCGAGAAAGTCGACGATGAGAGTGTTTTCTATCTTCGCAATCTCTCTCTCGATGCCCCTTCGATGACCTTCTATTTCGAGGGGGGTTTGAAGTCCCTGGTTGCCTTCAATAACAAACACCAGACACCGGTCCACAAGAGCATCTTTTATGTCGAACGCGAGACAGATAATGTGCAGGTCGAGATCGCCCTTCAGTATGTCGACGACATCACGCCTCGGCTCCTCGCGTTCGCGAATAACACCTACAACAGCGAGGGCGGGACGCATGTTACGGGCTTTAAAACCGCGCTCACGCGCACTTTGAATGCCTATGGCCGGAGCGCCAATATCCTCAAGGAGAGCGAAGAGAATTTTGTGGGTGATGATGCGCTTGAGGGTCTCACAGCAGTAGTGTCGGTAAAGCTCCGCGAGATCCAGTTCGAGGGGCAGACCAAGTCCAAGCTCGGCTCTGTCGAAGCGCAGGGCGCGGTGGCGACCATCTTTAGCGAGGCGTTCAGCGCATATCTAGAAGAAAACCCTGATGACGCGCGTGCCATCGTCAATAAGGTGTTGCTAGCATTAAAGGCCCGCAAGGCGGCGAAGGCGGCAAAAGATTCAGTGCTCCGCAAGGGCGCCCTGGAGGGCATGACCTTGCCGGGCAAGCTCGCCGACTGCCAGGTCAAAGACCCTGAATCAGCCGAGATATTCATTGTCGAGGGCGACTCGGCAGGTGGCTCCGCGAAGACCGGCCGCGATCGCCGCACGCAAGCGATACTCCCCCTTAGGGGCAAGATCCTCAATGTCGAGCGCGCACGCATCGACCGCATGTTGGCTTCAGTCGAGATCCGCGCCTTGGTCATCGCGCTCGGGACAGCGATCGGCGACGTATTTGATATCGCAAAACTCCGCTACCACAAGGTCATCATCGCCACCGATGCTGATGTCGACGGCGCGCACATTCGCACGCTCCTCTTGACCCTCCTCTACCGCCACTTTCGGCCCATCATTGAGGGCGGCTTTGTTTACATTGCCCAACCGCCCCTCTACAAGATCACCAAGGGCAAGTCGCTTGCCTATGTGTATTCAGATAAAGAAAAAGAGGAAGTTTTGAAAGAGCTCGGTGGAGAGGCAAATATCCAGCGCTACAAGGGCCTCGGCGAAATGAACCCGGGAGAGCTCTGGGAAACGACGATGGACCCTGCACGCCGTGTCTTGAAACGGGTCACCATCGAAGACGCGCAAGAGGCCGACCGTATTTTCGATATCTTGATGGGCACCGATGTCGCCAGCCGCAAGTCGTTTATCCAATCCAATGCAAAGTTGGCGACGCTTGATGTTTAAGAGCCGATGATGGTGATCGTGGCTGTAGAGCCGTTATTATTTTCGTTTGATTCGCCGACGTTTTGACTCGAATCGGCAACGATCGAGATAGAGCGGTTTTCACCGGGTGAGGCCTGATCGAAGCCGAGGACGTATTCGATACGATCGCCTGGGCCGAGTGCTTGCTGGGTCGGGGAGTAGAAGACATACGCCGTTTGGGTCGGGATCGCGGCGCTAAAGTGCCATCCTGAAGTGGCGACATTGGTACCAATATTTTGTATTGAAAACTTGACCGCAGGTCGCAAGCCCCCCATCACCGTGGTTGTGGCAAGGAAGGACTCGGTCGTCGAGGCAGTGAGGAGCCCGACGGCGGTGATCGTTGCCGTGAGGTCGGGGAGCCCCATGGGGAGGACTGTCGTACTGGGCGGCGTCGTGGTCCCTGAAATGGGGAAGGTGGCGCTCGTTCGCGCTCCCGGCGAGGGCGAGACAGGCGAGGCGGGCGTCGCCGGGGCAGTCGGCTCTTCGATCAGCTCGTCAAAAGTGTTCGTTGCCTCGCCAAAGGGAATCGTTGTAGTGGGGACGATCGAAAGTGCGGGCTCGGCGGGAACAAACACCGAGGTCAGAGCAACCGCTGCGGCTCCGAGGCGGCCGATCGCGGTTGGGACAAAGCGCGAGCCATAGATCGCGAGCCAAATGCCGAAGGCGACGAGAGCGATGAAGCCGACGATGGCAAGCCCGCGCTCTATGGCTTCGCGAGCAGTCAGCACCCCCACGGCCTCGTCACGATTCATATCAGTGCCGGCACATGTACCACGGCGCCGTTT
>MFLS01000028.1:0-1970 GCA_001781625.1 Candidatus Kaiserbacteria bacterium RIFCSPHIGHO2_12_FULL_56_13 | reverse complement strand
GAAAGTTGACGAAGCTGTCTCTGTGCTGTATTCGTCTCCGAGATGGGAAGGGCAATCACTGCCGCGGCCATCCTTTGGAAGGCCGCGTCCAAGGTGCGGGGAAGGAAGTGGAGATTCCTCGCTTTTTTCATACTCGTTTTCCTCTTGAGTTTTGCAACCCTTGCATATTTTGACCTTCTGCCCGAACATAAGCCCACCCAGGCCGTTGACCCCTCCTTCGGGTCGCCCTTGGTACAGGGTGAAAAGGTCATTGAAAACATACCCCCCGAGGTGCCCGAGCACCCCGTGAGGATTGTCGTACCCGCGATCGGGCTTGATGCCCGCGTGACAAATCCCGTGTCAATTGACATTGCGGTACTTGACGCGGCGCTCCTTGAGGGCGCGGTGCGCTACCCGACATCAGCAAAACTTGGTGAGACAGGTACTGTCGTCATTTTTGGCCACTCAAGTTACCTGCCAGTCGTCTCAAATCAAAACTTCAAGGCCTTCAATGATATCCAGCATCTTGCGGAGGGCGACCGGATCGAGGTGGTGGGTCGGGGCCGCCGCTATATCTACGAGGTGACAGATGTTCGACATGCAAGCGCCGAAGAGGACGGTATCCCGCTTGCGACCTCGGGGCAGGTCTTGACGCTCGCCACCTGCGATTCATTCGGCGTGAAGACCGACCGCTTCGTGGTTACCGCGAATTTTGTCGAAAGCCGCGCGCTGTCGAGCTAAGCTCGACGCCGCACGGCTCTCTGCAAAGAAGAGAGGGCAACGATCTTTCAACCGTAACGGCCGCAATTGCGGCAGAAAGGAGAGGCAGATGAGGAGTCTCATTACTCTTATCGTGCCGCTTCTTGCGGCACTACTGTTCTTGACGCCGGCAAGCGCCGCATTCGAGTGGAGAAACTTCGGTACCGACCCGTTTGCTTCGTCTCACGACGACGCGATGCAAGATCGCGAGCGAGTATTCCGAGAATCTTTCGGATTCTCGATCGCCTGTGTCGCAGAAGCACTTCGAGTAACGAGTCAGCCCGGAGCGACGGTTCGCCTCAACGTCGGCGACCAGCTCACGGTGATGCTGTCGGGTGGATTCGTATCCAACCCCGATACCGTCATCGCCTTTGCGCCGGTCCGCACGGGTATCGAATATGCAGCAACCGCCGAGTCGTGGACCATCTTCTGCGACGGAGTGGAGCGGCAGATTCTTTTGCCCGAAATCTGCTTCAACTGGTCATTGCGCACGCCGCCGCGAGGACAGGAGGTCTGCCTCACGGCCGAATTTACCGTGGTGCCAGGCGACTTGGTGCGATGGGCGCTTCTCACGCGCCGTCCTATGCCCCGGTCAGGGTGTTGGGAGGTGTGCGACGGTGACGTTTGTTCGTCGCCGCAGACGCCGTGCGACAACTGTAATTGGCTCGGGCCGCTCTCTCGTGTCCCGAACGATCGCGTGCCGCTTCATAGCGGCACGTATACAGCACGCGCCACGCGCCAGACGATCAGTCTGCCGCTTGCCGCAGGCGATGAGTACCTCGCGCTCTGCGTTGATCGCGAAGGGCAAGGCCAATCAGACGGCGGCGTTATCGAGCCCTCTGATTGGAATGAGTTCACCTACGCGCTGCCACCTCAAGTGTGGCCAGTGTGGAGGGCTTTTTGAGGGGTGGGCGAGGTGCGGCCGCAAGGCCACACCCGCCTCCCTTTTCTGTACGACAATCAATGACTTATCCCGCATCTCATTCAAAGTTTTTTTATCAGCCGATAGTGATCGGCGTGTGCGCGGTACTCTTTGCTCTTTGCGTTGGTGTTTCTATCGCTTTTCTGACCGGCGCTGTTACTCCTGAAAAAGCACACGCATTTGTTATCACGCCCCCGTGTTGTGTGCCGCCTCCACCACCCCCCCCCCCCCCCCCCCCCCCCCCCCCCCCCCCCCCCCCCCCCCCCCCCCCCCCCCCCCCCCCCCCCCCCCCCCCCCCCCCCCCCCCCCC
>MFLS01000027.1:8580-14376 GCA_001781625.1 Candidatus Kaiserbacteria bacterium RIFCSPHIGHO2_12_FULL_56_13 | reverse complement strand
CGAACTCAAGATTGATGGCCTGAAGATCGTCTCTACTTACGATATCAACCGGCTCCGTGAGCGTTTGCGGCACGCTTTTCACCGTTCGTATGTTGTGCGTCACGTCCTCGCCCACCTCGCCGTCGCCGCGGGTCGCGGCGACGGCGAGCTCCCCCCTTTCGTAAGTGTAGACGATCTTCAGGCCATCAATCTTGAGTTCGAGGTCATAGGTTGGCTCCTTGCCCGTGAGCTTTTTCACACGCTCGTGAAAAGCGCGCACATCCTCCTTTGTAAACGCATCGTTGAACGACCACTGCGCGACTTTGTGCCGCACTTTTCTAAGCTCGGGGAGGGGCTTGCCTGCCACCACCTGTGTCGGGGAGTCTGGCGTGACAAGCTCGGGGTATCGCCTCTCGAGCTTTGCGAGCTCGTCTTTGAGAGAGTCGAGGGCCTCGGGCGAGATGGGGCTTATATCCTGCGTGTGGTAGAGCTCGCGATACTTCGTAATCGCTTCGCGGAGCTTTTTTGCGCGGAGGGCGGCGACCTTCGGTGCCATACCGCCCTACTATACCGCGCGAGTTGCCGCTTTAGAACCTGGCAAAAATACCACGCACCACGATGCGGTTCGTGGTGCCGACCTTGTCGCACGGGACGTCGTACCCTTGAGAAAATACATAGGTGGTGCCGGCGGGCTTTGCGTCTGTCTCATACACCGTGATGTCGGCGCACAAAGCCCCGGTGCCGCTCGTCTCAATGAGAGGGTTTGCGAAAGCGATCTCGAAGCGCTTACGGCTCACACGCTGATTCAGGCAACTCCCCGTGTTGTAGCAGAGCTCTTGAAAGGGAAAGACCGCTTGTGTGTCAAAACTGCCGCAGGTGGGGGGCGGCTTGCCGACGCCGTACGAATAGTTTTGGTACGCATACGGGTCGTTTGCGAGCTCTTTCTGCGTGTCGGTGAGCGCACACTCGAGAGCCGCGTCAGCGGCGTAAAAAGCATACTGCGAGCGCGCCCCGCCTGAAGAGAGAATTTGTTGCTTATAGCCGAGCGAACTCAATGCCGTGCCGAGCGCGAGCACGACTGATACGAAGATGACGGCGACCAAAAGCGCGAATCCTCTGTTGCGGTTCATTGCCATGGGAAAAGATAGCTCGTGAGGGAGACCGAGCGCGTGACTCCGCGAGACACCCACGACACGCTTGAGACGATCTCGACGCCCGCCCCGAAATCGTAGAAGCGGAGAGAGCGTGCATAGATCGTCGGTGTGCCGCTGGTGAGCGTGTACTCTCCGCCCGAGAGATAAAGAGACGGGCAAGAAGAGGGCGACGGGCACGCCTGCAAGGCCTTGCCGGCACCGACGCCGACGGGGAGCGCGGGATCGAGCGCGCAGGCGACTGACCCGTCGCCTCCCGGGAGGCCCCCCGAGGGATTGCCGAGACAACCGTATACCGAAACAGAGCTCGCGCCGCCCAAGAAATGATCGTAAAACGCCGTGGCGGAGAGATCGCCGACATCTGCTCCGTATGCCCCGAGGTACGCATCATCGCGGAGCATGCGTGCATATTCGATCCCCTCTTGGGCGAGATACGAGGCCGTAAAGCGATTCTTGGAGTCGAGGGTCGCGATCTGTGCCACCGCTGCGGCAAAGAAGGGTCCGGAGATCGCAAGCATGATCAGGGCGACCGCGATCAGGACTTCAAGAAGAGTGAAGCCGCCACGCTGCTCGCCGTTCCTCACTGAAAGTTCGGGCGTCATAGATCGAGATTGCGCATCACGGAGGCCGTCTCCATAGAAAACGAAAAGTTCTCTCCGTGTCCCACATCGACGGAGCCGGCGACGGTCACCCGAAGGAACGGCTGATGATAGTCGCCTGCCCCCGTACCAGCCGAACCCAAGAGATGAAATGCGAGCGAAGTGATATTGACTCCCGGATCGGTGAGCGAGAGGGGGGTGCCGTCGACCATTTGCCGCACATACCCCTTCGTATCGCCCGCAGGCGGCACGAAGGAGTAGGTGATGCTCTCTCCACTTGCGGAGATGAAAGAGAAAGAGGCGCCGCCCGAACAGTCGCCTCCGCTACAAGAATATCCTGACCCCGTGCGGATCGAGCGCGTCATGTTTTCAAACACGAAAGCGAGGTTGTCGGCGGCGAGCGCGACCCCCTGCGCGCGCTGACTCACGCCGATCATGATGAGGTACGCGCCTGCCGAGAGAGTCATGATGACAGAAAAGATGCCAATCGCGACCAAAAGCTCGACCAGGGTGAAGCCCGTCGAGAGCGAACAGCGAACGGTTGAGAGTCTGCGGTTCATGGGCATGAGGGCGTCGAAGCGACGCTACCGACTTGCGTCACAAGGAGCGCGCGCGTGGTGAGCTCTCGGCTTATGAGCGCTATGCAGGCCTTCGTGAACGGGACGCCGAGGATATTCGTGAAGCCCGCACCGATATTCCCCACCCCGATGGTCGCTGAAGTGTTGGGGCGCGTGAAGACAATCGAAAGATGTTCTATCGTGCCGGCCCCGCCTTGCTTGCAATACCACTGCGCGGGGGGCACGAGGGCGCAGAAATTCTGCACTTCAATGCCGTTGTTCAAGGTATAGAGCTGCACCAAAGCATCGGCCGAGGTGTAGTAGCCGTTGCCCGGCTTACAGTTTGGCGCTCCGCAACTTGCGAGCGGATCAGTGTCAGCGAAGAATGAAAAAGAGCTGGGGCTTGCGATGGAGAAGTCGAGGCCATAGCCCGCATTGCTCACTGTCCCGACCGTGCGGCTCCCGATGCCGAACACTTGCGCGTTCCGCAGAGAAAGCGCCACATCAGACGCCGCGTTCGCAAGGAGGAGACCCCGGCCAAATGCCTGCTGGCCGACGATGACAATGATGCTTAAGACGCTGATGATGCCGGCAACGACGAGGAGTTCGATAACAGTAAACCCGACACACGAAGAAGTGTGCCGGACGTGCCCGGCTATGCGCCGGACAAGGCGAGCGAGACAAGAGCGAGAATGTCCCATCGAGTGAAGTAAGCGAGAAGGAAGCCGGCCGCCAGATATGGGGCGAACGGTACCTCACTCTGTATCGTAACGCCCCGCGCCCGTAGGGCCAAGAGGATTATCCCGACGACACCGCCTATCCAAAAGGTGAGGACGAAGCCCGAGAGCGCCGAAGGCCCCGCGATAAGCGCGAGCCCGAACGCAAGCGGCGCATCGGCAAGCCCCATCGCGCGGCCCCGAGAGGCAAGATGGACCACGGCGAGCGACGACCCAATGAGGAGCGCCGTGCAGAGGGTTACGAGGAGTATCTCGAGCGTCGCTGAAGCTGTAATCGCCGCGAAGCATGCGGCCGCCACGAAGAGTCCGAGCAAGGCCGCGGGCAAGAGGCCGTGCGCGAGGTCATAGATCACAAGACCAGCAAGGAGTGCCAAGGCAATGAGGACAGCCGGGAGCATCTCGGTGAGCCCGAGCAAGAGATACGCAAGCACGAACAGCACGCCAAGGATTATCTCCGTGATTGTTGAAGCGGGCGAGACTGCGGCGTTGCAGAGAACACATCTACCCCTCGCAAATGCCCATGAGAATATCGGCACCAACGCGCGGGGCGGCAAAGGCGCCTTGCAGGTATCGCAATGTGAACGGCCCATAACCCACGGCGCGCCTCTCGCGAGGCGCGCCGTAAGAAGGCCCATGAAGCTTGCTGCTGTCGCTCCGAGGACGAAAAAGACAACAGAGAACAAAGGAGAGTTTAGCAGGCTGTTGCGTCCGCAGCGATTTGAGCGGCTTTCTCAACTGCCTGACCGGTGCTGTCGACGCACCAGTATTTCGTGGTGTCGTTCTTCAACTGGGCAGATATCGCATAGGCGCCCTGCACATCGTAGCAATCGACATCTCCCGAGCCTGCATTGCCTGCTCCGGTCACCATGTTGGCGATACCGGTCGTAGCGGCGCAGACACCTTCATAGGTGTTCCCGCCGTCATAAAAGATCTCTGCTTGTGCACGAGCGCTGTCAAGGTTTGCCTTGATTGCGGCGTCATTGCCTTTGGTGCGCGCCGTGTTAAGGGAGGCGAGGACCACTGCTGACAAGACCCCGATAATAGCGATGACGACGAGAAGCTCAATAAGCGTAAAACCACGTGAACGGGTGTTGTACATAATGACTGTTAGGTTATGTCTCACATTGTAGGCCATGCAGGGGAGGCGTGGCGTCCCTGGTGTGGATATCCTTAAAAGGAGCCCGCGAGGTTATAAATGGGCATGAGGATAGCCGCGAGCAAGATCCCGACGCCAAGACCGAGCGCCACGATCATAAAGGGCTCGATCAACCCCACGAGAGTGTCGACAGCATTGGTCACCTCGCGGTTGTAAAACTTCGCCAGGGTCGTGAGGATCGAACCGAGCTCGCCGGTCTCCTCTCCAACCCGCACCATGGCGACCATGATGCCGGGTATCAGGGGGTGCCGCGCGAGCGCATCAGAGATGGAGGAGCCGCCCTTCACCGCCTCGCCCACCTCTTTGAGGACGGTTGCGTACACCGCGTTGCCAACGACCGAAGCCGTGATGTCCAAAGATTCGATGACCGGCACGCCTGAAATGAGCATGGTGGAGAAGTTGTCAGCGATGCGCGCAAGATACATCTTGCGATAGAGGTCGCCAACATACGGGATCTCAAGCTCAAGGGAGTTCAAGAAACGCCTGCCCTCGCTCGTGCGCGAGAGCCGATAACCGTATGCGGCAAGGGCGAGGAGCGCGATTAAGAGGAAGACGCCGTAGTTGATGAAGAAGTTCGAGAGCGCGATGACGATTCTCGTGTAAATCGGCAGTTCTTGGCCGGTGTCGAGCAAGATCGCGGTGATCTGCGGCACGACATAGGTGAGCATCAAAGCCATCACTGCAATGAACACGCAGATAACGAACGCCGGATAGATGAGCGCGTTCTTTGCTTTTGAAACGACCTCGTACGAACGGTCGAGATAATCGGCGAGATGACCGAAGGTCTCCGAGAGCTTGCCCGACTCTTCGCCCGCACGCACCATATTGACATAAAAGATGCTGAACGCCGCCGGATGTTTCGCAAGGGCCTTGCTGATCGGGCTCCCGCCCTGAATATCGTCGGCAACTGTCGAAAGCATCATCGAGAGCCGCGTGTTTCCTATCTCCGCGGCAAGGAGGCGGAAGATCCGGAGTGCCGATACCTGCGCTTCAAATAAGGTCGCGATCTGACGCGAGAGAATCACCACCTCCTTATTCTTGATGCCGGTGAAAAAGGTGAACTCGCGCGCGAAAATGCCCTTCTTCTCCGCTTGACTGATCGCCGAGATGACAAGAGCGCGGCGCTGAAGCGCCGAGATCGCGACCTCTTCTGACAGCGCCTCTATCGTCCCCTCTCGTTCGTGGCCGTCTTGGTCGATGGCGCGATACTGAAACAGCATGGTCAAAGGTAACGCTCGAAGGTCTTGGGATCAATGGCGTGGAGCGCTCCCTCTTCAGCCGCCACTTCGCCGCGCCGCACGAGTTCGGCGAGAGAGCGGTCGAGGTCGATCATCCCCTCTTGCGACGAGGTCTGGACGATTGATGTGATCTCGTGGCTTCTCCCCTCGCGGATCAAGTTGGCGACTGCCGTCGTATTGATGAGGAGTTCGTAGGCGGGGATGAGGCCCCCCGAGATGCGCGGCACAAGACGCTGGGAGAAGATGCCGGCCAAGCTCCCGGCAAGCTGGACGCGGACCTGCGCCTGCTGTTCAGCAGGGAACATGTCGATGATGCGGTCGATCGTCTGCGCCGCGTTGTTCGTATGCAAGGTCGAAAAGACGAGGTGGCCGGTCTCGG
>MFLS01000027.1:2399-8565 GCA_001781625.1 Candidatus Kaiserbacteria bacterium RIFCSPHIGHO2_12_FULL_56_13 | reverse complement strand
CCGAGATCGTCTCGTAGTCGCGCATCTCGCCCACCATGAGGACATCGACATCTTCGCGAAAAGCTGCTTGAAGAGCGTGATGAAAGTCGGGGGCGTCGACCGGGACTTCGCGCTGGTGAATCAGAGATTTTTTCGGCGTGAACACATACTCAATAGGGTCCTCGATCGTAAGGACATGCTCGGCGCGTGTTTCGTTGATGCGTTCGATCAGGGCGGCCAAGGTCGTCGACTTGCCCTGCCCCACCGGCCCCACGACGAGAAAGAAACCCTGTGTTCGGCCGGCGAATGTCTCGAGGATGGACGGGAGGTTGAGCTCGGACACCGTGCGAATCTCGTCAGGGATGAGCCGCAGGGCGAGCGCGGTCACCCCTTGGGTGCGGTACCCGTTCACCCTGAAACGGCCCTTCTCGTGCTGGTAAGCAAAATCAACGCTCTGCGCCTCTCCGAAGCGCGCGAGGCGCGAAGGCGGCGCTATCTCCTTGAGAATCTCTTCAGTATCGTGCGGGGTAAGCGCTCCATGGGTTGCGAGCGGGATCAATTTCCCTGCGACACGGATAATGGGCGGATTCTCTGGCGAGAGGTGAAGATCAGAGCCGGCCTGCGCGACGACGGCATCTAAAAAGTTGGTGAGACGGGCGTCAGCCATGATCAGCGAGATTTGTCGATCGTCGCGATGGTCTGTGCGAGCACCTCTGAGGGAATAGCCGAGGCCTTAACAATGTAGCTTACGGCGCCGAGCGCTTTCGCCTTTTCAAGGTCGGACTCCTGCCCTTGGTTCGAAAGGATGATGACGCGTGTTTTCGGTGCGAGCTTCTCCTTGCGGATCGCCTCGAGGACGCTGAAGCCATCGGTCCCCGGCATGATGAGTTCGAGGAGTATCGCGTCAGGATCCTTCTCCTTTTTTCGGAGTGCGGTAAGGAGCTCTTCGCCCCCCGTAAATGCGATGACCTCGTGCCCCGCGTTCTTGAATTTGACCGCGTAGAGGTCAAGAAGGAATCGGTCGTCGTCTACCAGGTAGATGCGATAAGCCATAACAAAAGTGGATAAGGGGTGATCAATGCTCGTCCTCGAGGAAAAGCTCGCCGCCAAGAGTGTTGATTTCTTCAAACGGGATCTCGCCGGCAAGCGCCTTAATGATAGCATTCTCCCGCATAGAGAGCATGCCGTCTTCACGCGCCGCGGCGCGTATATTGCCCTCGGCCGGGTCTTTGAGGATGACTTGTTCGAGCTTCTTGTTCATCTTTAGTATCTCGAAGACCGCGGTACGGCCGCGCACGCCCGAGGGGCACTCCTCCGTCGGCGACGCGCGGTAGAACGCCTTAAGGGGCGGGAGCTTGCGCCGATACGGTTCGGGGAGATCAGCGAACTGCTTGTCGAGGAGTATGCGGATGCTGTCCTTAATCGCGAAGGGCTTCCCTGCTCCGGGACAGAGCTTGCGCACCAGCCGCTGGCCGATGACCGCGACAAGGGTCGGGGCGATCAAATAAGGGTCGACGCCCATATCAATGAGGCGCGGGATAGCGCCGGCCGCGGTATTGGTGTGAATCGTCGAGAAGACGAGGTGGCCGGTCAAGGCCGCTTGGGTCGCAAGCTGCGCGGTCTCCTTATCACGAATCTCTCCCACCATGATGATGTCCGGGTCCTGGCGAAGTATGGAGCGCAATCCTGAAGCGAAGGTGTACTCGATCTCGGGCTTCACCTGCGATTGCGAGACGCCTGGGATCCGGTACTCGACCGGGTCTTCCAAAGAAACCACATTCTCGGTCTCGCGATCTATCTCCGAGAGCATCGCAAAGAGGGTCGTCGACTTGCCAGAACCCGTGGGGCCGGCGATGAGGATGATGCCGTAGGGGCTATTCAACATCTCGCGCACGGTGGTGAGCTCCCCGCCCGCGAGACCGACCGACTCAAGAGTCGCCGTAGCGGCGGTCTGATCGAGGATGCGCATCTCGGCTTTTTCGCCGTACTCGGTCGGGAAGGTGGAAACGCGAAAATCGATGCGGCGCTGTTCGACGCTCGCCGAGAAGCGTCCGTCCTGGGGTTTCCTTTTCTCATCAAGCCGTAATTGCGCGAGGATCTTGACGCGCGCGACAACCGCCTCATGCACTTTCTTGGGAAGCTCGAGCGAGGTGTGCAAGATGCCGTCCATTCTGAAGCGGACCCGGGTCTTCTCGGGCGTCGGCTCGATGTGGATGTCGCTTGCTTTCCCCTCGATCGCATAGCGCAAGATGGTCGAGACGATCTTGGTGACTGGCGCATCCTCTTTCAACTTGTCGATGTCGCCCTCGCCCCCGAGGTCGAGCGTGCTCTCGGCCTCGGGGATGATACCGGTGGTCTTTTTTCCCTCCCGCGCTTCGGCGGCGGCAGCGCGACTCGCCATCTCGAACTCGGAGAGCGCAACACCGATCTCGCCCGAAAGATTCTTGTAGGTTTCGATGACGCGGTCGAAATCGGCGGACGTTATGAGGAAGAGCTTGTAGGGCATACCGACCTTGGCCGATATGAACTGCAGAGCATCGATGGCCTCGATGTTGTCGGGATCGACGATGCCGACCTCAAGCGCGCCGTCTCCAACCCGAAGCGGCACGAAGCCGTAATGGCGTGCCGATTCTTCAGGGATGTACGAAAGCGCCTCTTGCTCGGCAGGCGGTTCCTCAAGGATGCGGCCGGGGATACCGTAGCGCTCGCCTGCGATCTTAAGAGCGTCCTCCGGCGTGATGCCGTGCTCGTTCAAGACCTCTTCAAGCGAGCGTTTCTCCTGCTTTATCGAGGCCTCCATCGCTACACGATCCTTCGCGGAGATGAGTCCCTTTTCTTCAACGAGGGAGAGGAGGTTCATGTGCATTCGCCTCTCGTGCTAGACGCCGAGAGGTGCGAACGGATCTTCGCGGCCTTGGCTCACGGGGACGATCGGCGTCGCGATCGAGGTGAGGAGCATGAATCGCGGGTCGTCAAAAATGCTTGTGTCGAAGGAGATGGCGCCAAGCCGGCCCGCAAGATCGATAAACTGCTGTTCGGCGGGGAGAGCGGGCGCGCTCGCGGTGAGCGGGAGCTCGGGTGTATCCCCGCCGAAGAAATACCACGCCGCGAGGCCAAGAACGAGCACGGCAACGATAGAGAAAGTAGTCGTTCGAGTCATAAAAGTATCAGCGGAGCCAATAGAGGCGCACGGTGAGATTGTACCCGTACACGCCCGTGTTCGACCCTCTGACGGCGAAAGCCGTGACATCGAGGAGACGGGCGCTCCGCTCGACGCCTGCGATAAAAGCGATGAACGATTCATAGCTCCCCGTTGCCGAGAGTATGAGATCAATAGAGCCGACGCGCGAGAGCGCTGCCGCCTCTTGGCCTCCCCCAGCGGGTGAAGCGGCGACATTGATGCTCGAGAGGAGGAGCCCCGAGCGCGTTGCGAGCGAGGTCAAGTCGAGGATGACGCTCACATTGTCGACCGAATCAGGCAGGAGGGCCTCGAGACGCGCGAGATCATCAACCAAGATAGCATTTCGCGCCGAAGCGAGCTCATTCTGCTTTTCGCCAAAACGTGCGGCCGCGTCCAAGGCCGAAGTAGCGCGCATAACGCGCTCTTTGATCTCAGCTACCGAACCAGAGTAGGTCGGACTCACATACCCGAAAAAGATCGCGAGGGCTATGACGAGCGCGGCGGCAGGTACGAGGCGGTTGGTCATGGCGTAAGGGGGGCTGTCGGCTCTTCAGGAGCCGACGTCGGCAGAAGCGCCGTGGCAACGAAGGCGGTCAGCGCCAGGTCGGTAGCCGCTGAGAGTGTGAAGGATACGCCGCCCTGCTCGACCGAAATGTCTGAGAAAACAGCGTCTTTGATGCGACCGTCCCTGCCGAGCGCGGCCGAGAGCGCCGCTAACGCGTTGAAGGAGGACGCCGTACCCTTTGCCGAGACGATTCCGATGCGTGCATCAGTGAATGAGAGGGAGAGCGAGGCCAAACGCACGCTTGCCGGTGTCAGCTTTTCAACGAGATCAAAGACCGCAGAGGTCATGGGGTGGCGTTCGATAATCCTTTTTCCTTCGATGAGACGGTCATTCAGGCGTACGAAGCTCTCGACAGTCGCCGCATCGATGGCCGATTGGGCCTCTTGGAGCTCCTTCCGAGCTCCTCCTTCTACGCTCTCAAGATACCATTCATAGGCAAAGATGCCGGCTGCCATGAGGAGTGCGAGCGCAAGGGCACCATAACCGATAAACGCGAACGCGCCGCCAAAATCAAAAACGCCGCGGCGCACGGAGGGAGGAGTCGTGCGCGGGACAAACGAAGTCGGCACCGAGGGAGGAACCGCCATGAAAAAAGTATATCACCCCGCCCTCTCGAAGCAGGGTGACTCTGTGCACACGCTACGCATCTTCAAGCTTACGGAGCGCGATACCGACGGCGACGGCGAACTCTGGGCCAATCTCCTCTAAGACGGGACGAATAAAAGCCGGCGCTTCAGTTTTTGCAAAAGGGTTGGCAATGCGCACCTCGACTGGAAATACCGTTTGGGCATAACGCGCGAGATCTCTCGTCACGGCGCCCCCTCCGGTGAGGATCACCGTAGCGATCGCCTTTTGATGGAGCGACTCATACTGCTTCAACACGCGCTCTGCCTCTGCAAAAATGCGCGAGTAAGAGAGCTCGAGCTGCGGGCGCGGGTCTGCTACTGCAGGCGCCGCACTAAAGCCCTTCTTCTTTTTCAAGGCCTCGGCGGTGGCAATCGTGACATTCCCGCCGACGGCGATCGCGCGCGTTGCATCTTGCCCGCCAGTCGTAATCGTATGTGAAAAAGCGACGATCCCGTGCTCAACGATATACACTTTTGTCGTCGCCGCACCGATGTCGAGAATCATCACGGGTTTCACCGGTTCATCGACGACGGCGCGGATCGTGCTGAATATCTCGAGCTCATAAAAGCTCGCATCGAGCCCTGCGCCCTTCATCACGCTTGAGAGGAGCGTGAGCTCGTCGTTGTGGACCGCGACAAGGAGCACGCGCACCTTGCCCTTTGGCGCCCCCGCAGGGTCGTCTTCAGGCACGATGAACCAATCGAGTTGGACCTCATTGATCGGCACGGGGATATATTTGCGCGCTTCAAGCTCGATGACGGTCTTTTGCTCCTCTCTGTTTTCGCGGTGGGGCAGTTCGACCGAGGTTAGCAGAGAGCGCGCAAGCGGTATCCCGACGCCGCATTCTTTCGTCGTCACTTTCGCTTCGCGCAAGAGGTCGCGCAAGGTTTCAGCAATCTTATCGGCCGGCAAATTGGTCGCCTGTCCCACTTCAAGTCCCGCATAAGGGCCGAGCGCGAGTTCGCCATAGGTCTCAAGGACGGCCTTGCCGCTTTGTTTTTTCAACTGAACGACCTTGAGAGATGAAGAGCCAATGTCGACGCCGAGCACGCTTTTGCTCTTATAGCCGAAAAGCCCGAAAAACGCCATGGCAAAATAGTAGCATGTGGGCTCGCTTGCTCGACTTTCTCTTCCCGCTCCGCACTGACGAGGCGATTGTGCGTGAGCTCTCCGTCGACCAATTTCTCTCCCGCCTCGAGCCGCAGCTTGAAACGCGGACAAACCCGCCTACTGTTGCCCTCCTCCCCTTTGCCGACCGCAAGGTGCAGGCCGTCATTCACGAGGCGAAGTATCACGGGAGTTCGAAAGCTTTTGAGTTACTCGCCTCCGCGCTTGCCGACTATCTGCGAAACGACGATCGATTCGACGGTCTTGCGAGTGCCGTCTTGATCCCGATACCACTCGGGGCAAAGCGTCGCCGAGAGCGCGGCTTTAACCAAGTCGAAGAGGTCGCGCGCCGCGTGGGGAGAGAGCTTGGCATCTCGCTTGTGACCGACCTCCTTACCCGCACGCGCGAAACCGTGACGCAGGTCACACTCCCAAAAGCAGAGCGTGCGAAAAATATGCGCGGCGCTTTCGCCATACCCGATTCAAAAGTCAGTTTGATATATCGAACTGATTTTACCTATGTGGTAATAGACGACGTTACCACGACGGGCGCCACTCTCTCCGCTGCTATCTCTGCTCTCAAGGCCGCGGGCGCACACGACATTCTCCCCATCGCGCTCGCGCATTAAAGATTGGTTCACACATCACTTTTCTTGCACAGAAAGTTAATCTGTGCCATTATCGGCCCGGTTTTGATCTTCAAATCA
>MFLS01000027.1:0-2388 GCA_001781625.1 Candidatus Kaiserbacteria bacterium RIFCSPHIGHO2_12_FULL_56_13 | reverse complement strand
CCTTGAGCCAACCATCACCCATCGCCACAAAAGACGACGCGGAGAGTGGGCTTGGCAGGCCTCTCCCCGTGAAATTAAGTAGGATAATGCGCTTCGAGGGCCAACCTCGGCGCCACTTCGATCAAAAGGGTCTCGAAGACCTCGCAGATGACATCTTGGACAAAGGACAGAAGACTCCGGTCAGAGTCTGCAAGCATTCTGAACAGAAAGGGGTGTTCGTATTGATCGGCGGCGAGCGTCGCTGGAGAGCATTCGGCATCATCCGTGACCGGACGAATACTGACCCGGTCGTTGATGCGTTCATCGATATCATCTATGACGAACGGCACCATTTTCGCGAAGCGTTTTTCGACAACCTTCAACGCGAGGACCTCGTCCCTGTCGACGAAGCTGCCGCGTATCGGCGACTTTACATAGAGAGCACGGCAAGGTCTCATCACGCCAAGGTCACGGAGATAGCAAAGGATGCGAAAAAATCCTTCACCCATGTAGAGAACTATCTCTACATGGATTCGTTGCCTGGTGCAGTTAAGGACCTCATGAATCCCTTGTGGCCTAAGAGTCAACGACTGACGGTGACAGCCGCAATCGAGATCGCACGGAGCACTGACAACCCAACTCTGCAACTTGCGATCGCAAAAGAGGCGATCGAGCGTGATCTTGGTGTTGCAGAAACTCGAGGTCTCATCTCGCTCAAGACCGGCCGAAGCGGCTACGGTGTCAGTGGCCGCTTACGAAAGCCAAGCGACGACTACAGGGTATTCAAGAGCTTTCTGCTCGGCACACTCCACCGAGCAAAGCGCTTTGAGGAGGGTCTCGACATCAATGCTCTCTACGAGACGCGCGACGACGAGAACTATGATCGCGAGACTGATGCTAAAGCGCTCGAAATACTTATCGGACATCTCAACAACATCCACGAAAGCATCAAGGGTAAGTGAACTGCACAAGGGGGCCCGACAGGGCCCCCTTTTTATTATGGACAAGCCACTCGGATTGTGATTTACTCGCCGACAGACATGAGGGCTACCAAGTCTCCAAGAGAAAGGGGGCTGCTATGAAAATCCTCGCTGTAGGACTTGACGACACGACCATTACCTTCTTGCGCAACAGCGGCGTTCTCGTTGAACCGCAAGAAATCGAGAACGCCGGAGAATTGCTCGCGTGGCTACAAGACAGCCTCTACGAAGCATGTGTCTTCGATCTCGATAAAGGAGGCTTCGGCGTCTACACTGCGCGAGATCCTCGGGTAAGAAAAATCACGACCACGTTCATAGGTATATCTCGCGGTTCAGAAGATCGCGTATGGAGCGACTACCGAGCGATATTCCTTGAAAACGGGGGCGACGACTTGCTTCGCGGACCGGTAAACCCTCGCGAACTGGTCGCCTCGCTTCGCGCGGTAACGAGACGCCTTAAAGGGGCAGTGGTTGATATCGTCGAGTTAAGAAACGGCGATGCCGCGCTTAAGGTGAACTTAACGACTACCTCGATTCGCATAAACGGGAATCGGGTCGACCTGACGGGCAAAGAAACCAGTTTGATGCTCTTACTCGCCGCTAGTCCCGGACGGGTACTCTCAAAAGAGATGCTCATGTTGCAGTTGTACACCGAGGGAGTGGACGACGAACCAGAAATGAAAATCATCGATGTGTTCATCTGCAAACTTCGTAGGAAACTCGCAGACGCCCATCCTGACGCAACAAAGTTCATCGAGACGGTATGGGGGAGAGGATATCGTCTGCCCTCCCAATCAGAATTGACCAAGTCAACCGAGAAGATGGCGTGAATATGAACATCGAGAGCCGATCGCGGAATCCGCAATCGGCTCTTTTTTACTCAAGTTCGGTAGTCATTGTTTAGGGGCGCCCGGACCAGCCCTTTTTGCGCGCCTTCTGCGCTGAAAATGTGTCACCTTGAGGCCCTGTGACCCGTCATTTTTGAGCCCCTCCTCCCAAATCGAGAACTCCTTCTCCGTCATGTGAAAACGGTCAAGAACATGCTCGAGAGTGACAAGGCCGCCGCGGACGGCACAGACGACAATGGCTTTCTTATTGAATGTCCAGCGGACAGTGGTCGGGCTTGGCAAATCTGTAGGAGTAATCACATTCCCCCGCAGGTCACGCACAGTAGGTAGGGGTTGCGGATTCTTCATGACCGACTCCTTACTACAACCGTTACGACTCTACTATGTAATCCATTTGTTGTCCACCTCTCTCTTCCCCATCGCCCTGGCGCATTAAATTATGATAAGGTGCAACCATCAGGATGGGTGGCTGAGCGGCTGAAAGCGGCAGGTTGCTAACTTGTTATACGGTTTCAAACCCGTATCGAGGGTTCGAATCCCTCCCCATCCGCCAACAAAAACGCCGCGTTCGCGCGGCGTTT
>MFLS01000026.1 GCA_001781625.1 Candidatus Kaiserbacteria bacterium RIFCSPHIGHO2_12_FULL_56_13 | reverse complement strand
ACCGCAACGACAACCTATGCCTATGACCAGAGCGGCAACCTGACCTCTACGGGCTCCCAAACCAACACCTGGGACTACCAATCCCGCCTGACCACCGTATACGCCTCCTCCTCTCCCTCCACCTTCTACCAATACGACCACACCACTGCGCGCGTCGCGAAAGGCTCTGGCACCGCCACTACAACGTACACCTCGAAGTATTACGAATTGATTAGCGCCACGAGCACCAAGTACATCTGGGCCGGAGACACTTTGCTGGCCACCATCGAGGGCAACGGAGTGGCAACAAGCACCTCCTATTCTCATCCTGATCATCTCGGAAGCACGAACGCCGTCACCAACTCCTCCGGCACCCTCACCCAAACTCTTGACTACTACCCCTATGGCGGGAGGCGCATCAACTCCGGCACCGACACCTCCTCTCGCGAATTCATCGGGCAGTACTATGACGAAGATACGGAATTATCCTATTTGAATGCTCGTTACTACGACGGTGCACGAGGTCAATTCACGAGCCAAGATCCCACGCATCTTGCTATTGGTGATCCGGCAAGATTGGTGGGAAAATGGGGTCAGCCACTATTTATTGATGTTATGCTCAATTGATGCCTCGCATCGAACGCATTGACATCGGAGAGTACGTTTATCACGTCACCAATAGGGCCAACGTTCGTGCGCAAATCTTTTATTCAGACAGTGACTATCAAGTATTTGAGAGCATTCTTGAAGAAGGAACAGAACTGCATGGAATGAGAGTATTGGCCTACTGCCTCATGCCCAACCACTGGCATTTAGTGCTCTACCCTAAAAAAGACGGCGATCTTGCAAAGTTCATGGGCTGGATAACTAATACCCATACTCGGCGCTGGCACACTGTCACGAGCACAATTGGCGAAGGCCACTTATACCAAGGCAGATATAAATCCTTTATTTGCGAAGAGAATCGCTACTTTTTAACTCTTGTTCGCTATGTCGAGCGAAATGCCAAAAAAGCCAATCTAGCCAAACGTGCTGAAGACTGGAGGTGGGGGAGTGCGTGGAGGAGAGAATACGGGAACTCCGAGCAGAAAAAGCTCCTTTCCCCATGGCCCGTTCCTCGTCCCAAAGATTACCTTCAATGGCTTAATGAACCACAAACAGAGAGTGAAGAAGAGGCCATTGAGCGATCTGTAGTTAAAAACATCCCCTACGGAAAAAGCTCGTGGGTTGATGTTATGGTTAAAGAATATGGCTTGGAGCAAACACTCCGCTCGGTCGGGAGGCCAAAGAATGGTGGCTGACCCCATTTCCTATCCTACATTTCCCCTGACCCCATTTCCCCATTTCCCAAAAAATGAGATAAAAAGGCGGCGGAGTGATTGGCTCCGCCGCCGCGCCCATGTCCGTATTATGGGCGGTTCCTAATTTGCCTAGGAACAGTGTGAAGTATGAACTACACTGTTTTTCTGTCAAATATGGTACCCTGCCGGACATGACGCGGCCTTTTCTGATGAAAGGTACGCGCCATGACGTATTACACACGCATCGAAGACCCGGGTACGGACAGGATCGCCATTCCAGCGGTCGTAATCTATCGGGGTTCGGGGTTACAAAGAATGGTGGCTGACCCCATTTCCATCCAAAGAATGGTGGCTGACCCCATTTCCCATTCCCATTCCATTTCCCATTTCCAGGAGGGATTACGTGTATATATAAAAACAAAGAGTGGGGATCACGTCTTCGCGAGTATTACATTCGTGTAGCAAAAAACAATTGGGCCGGTTCTTTATTTCCGTGGGAAGCCAGTTGGACCATTATAATATTTCGAGCAATGTTTATCGGATTAGGAATTATTTTAATAACAGTAGCATACCCGCTAGCTTTTGGTACAGTTTACATTGGACTTTAGACTTAAAATTGTGTAATAATAACCTTCATGAAGAGACCATCAACTTGGGCAGGAATAATAGGTGGTTTGCTTGTGGCGGGTTTTGGTTACGCCCTGGCCGAGGTGCTAACCAATCCTACCAATCTTTTCTGGGTAAACGTAGCAATGATTGTCTCGAATCTTTCGTGGGTTGCTCTCGGCGGATTTCTAATAGCTCTCTTCGTCAAATGGCGTCAAAAGGAGGATGCGGAAAATGGGCAGCCAAAACCAATTCCAGATAGTCCCGAAGATGTCGATCGGATGGCGAGACAACGCAACTGGATACTCGGGTTCGTATTGGTGATTGAGACGATAGGTTCAATCGAACCATGGTTTCTTAACAACTACACCGCCGGACTTACACTCATCAACATTGCGGTCATTTTTGACCTGCTAGTGCACGTTGCGTTTGCATACATAATCTTCGAGTTGTTTCGAGGCAGAAAAAATGTGTTGCCACTACTTTTCTACAGCGTACTCGTGTACGCTGGTGGATGGATTTTGTTCAATTTGCTCAGAGAACACTGGGTCGGTGCCCTTGTGGCGCTCATGCTTGGCTCCTATTTCATTTATGCGATAAAAGCTCCGCTCACTCGTCGCAATTATCGAATAGCGCATTTCGTGCTCCTGCCCGCATATATTATTCTTCTGTCTACCTACCCACTTTTCGATAACGGCAACATTCCTGAACTGACAAAGCAAGAAAATCTGGCGGAACAACAATTTCTAAATGAGTCAGGCGCCTTGAACGGTGCGTATGTTCTCTTTTTGCAACGCGAAGCGCCCGGAAAGAGAGAATTCGACGAGATAAGGAGTTCTATCGCGCGACGAGAAACGAAAATAGCAGAAATTGTTTCTCTGGTTGAACAGTTGCAGGAAGAATACAAAAAACAGCTTCCTACTGTCGCGCAAAAGAAGACTCTGGAGCGGATGCGCTACTTCCTTCAAATTATGCAAGTACATCGCGCACAGGCAGCGAAATTGGAAGAGATGGTGGCATATGCAGAAAAGCTGAATTTTAATGTATTGACCGATAAACAAATTTCCGATCTTCAAACTCTTAAAGAGGAAATTGATGCATTTAACGCACGAATTACCGAGATACAGTTTGAGCAAAGCAAGGCTAACGTGAATGAGTAGCGGATCAAAATCGAAGCCGATAATTTCAAATAAAAATTGCCGTTTTGTTTTTGCATTTTGCGCTGGTCATCATACGAATACGAAAAGGTTGTGGTCGCAGAGCCATTTCCTGCACTCGTGAGCCGGTTTCTATAATCCCATCCATACGTCCAGATTCCGCCCGTTTCCATATTTCCGTTTGATTGGATAATGGGATAATGGGGTCAGCCACCATTTCTGACAAGGATGCGTAAAGTGAAACATCTTGGAGAAAAGGGCAGGTGAGGGCTGTTGATAACTCTGGGGAAATTCTGGGGAGAAAGAACGCTTGACAAACACCAAGCGGCAAAAGTATCCTAGCCGGCAGGTTGGTGCCTCTGATGAGGGCTAGAAAAGCAGGAGAGCTCCCGAAAGGGACTCTTCGCGTCGTGAAGCGGCGTTCTGCGAAATTTCTGGTCCTCTGTGGCCTCGATACGAAAGCCGCAAGGCTTTTGTCTTTCTTCTCGACTAGAACCCTGGTCGTAGGATTGCGAGGCCAGCATGGGCTGGCAAGTTCTTTAGAGCGAAAGTTCTGGAGAACTTCGACTTCTCAACCTACCTTCGGCGCCCGAACCCCTCAAAAGGTTTGGGCGCTTTATTTTTTATTTTTATGATAGGTTTGAACGATGCTCAAGATAGAGATTGTGGGCCTGCCGTCCGCCAGCTGGCGGAGTGGGGAAATATGTTGAAGATCGGTATCGTTGGATTACCCAATGTCGGGAAATCGACATTGTTTAATGCTCTCACGAAGCAGAGCGTGCCATGCGAGAATTATCCGTTTTGTACAATTGACCCCGCAGTCGGTGTTGTCGGCGTCCCTGACGAGCGCCTCAACAAACTCGCCGTGCTCTCAAAAAGCGAGAAGGTTATACCGGCCGCAATTGAATTCGTCGACATCGCGGGCCTCGTGAGGGGCGCCGCCGAAGGCGCAGGGCTCGGCAACCAATTCCTCTCGCATATACGCGAGGTAGACGCGATACTTGAGGTGGTGCGATTTTTTGATGACCCCGATATCACGCATGTTGAAGGCGAGGTGGAACCCGCGCGCGACATCGAGACCGTCAATCTTGAGCTCGCGCTCGCCGACCTCGAGCAGGTGCGGGCACGCCGCGAGAAGCTCGTGCGAGATATCAAGGCGGGCGTTATAGAGGCGAAGGCAGAAGATGCCGTGCTTGCAAAGCTCGAGCAAGGGTTTGGTGAGGGGAAGCTCGCGCGGCTCATCGTCCTTTTGCAAGACGAAGCGGCGCTCGTGGCGCACTTGAATCTTTTGACAATGAAACCAATCTTGTACACCCTCAACAAGAAGAGCGGCGGGCACAACCTCGACGAGCTTAACGATGGGAGGGCCGAGCGCGCATATGAGATGATCGAAAAACTCGGCGGCAAATATGTCAAAGTAGATGCGGCGACCGAGCGAGAACTCAATGAGGTTGCTGATATTGACCGGCAATCGTTTCGCGAGGAGTTCGGCGTTCATGACGACGGGATCAGAGATTTGATCCGCGGCGCGTATGCAGCCTTGGGGCTTATCTCCTTTTTCACCACCGGCCCTAAAGAGACGCGGGCGTGGACCGTTCGGGAAGGGAGTATCGCCCCCCTCGCAGGCGCCGCGATCCACAGCGATTTTCGCGATAAGTTTATCCGCGCCGAGATCGTCTCCTGCACAGATCTCCTCGCCGCGAGTTCATACGCCGCGGCACGCGAGCAGGCAAAAGTGCGGACAGAAGGGAAGGAGTACATTGTCCGCGACGGCGACGTGATACTGTTCTTGCATAGTTGACAAGTCATCTGATTGCTGATATGCTGTAAACCAAGCCGCGAATGGGCGGCGTGTTGCTTAAACCTCTGGAGGTAGTCATGGTCAAGTTCCTTGCCATGTTGGGAATCGTTTTTCTCACGTACTGGTTGTTCATCTGGGGCTTCTTCTCGCAGGCGTGGTTCGTCTTCGCCGCGAACGACCCCATCGGCGCCATGCAGACAGTGCAGAATCCCCTGTGGGCGTTCTACAGTGGCGTTGCGCCGTATGCGCAGCGGCTCCTAACGCTTTTCATCGGCATCATCGTTGGCTATGTGTTCGCGCGTCTCATCGACCTTTTTCGGTGGGCGTTCCGGACTCATAACGCCGGCGCCGGCGCTCGCTGAAGATAAGCGCTTCAATCAAAGACCCGCAATCGCAGAATGCGATTGCGGGTTTACTCTTTTTGCCTGTGGTATAATTTGGGACCTATGGATAAACCCAAGATAACCCCGAAAGATTTCTTTCTCTGGTTCGGGGCGATGGCCGCTCTCTACACGAGCGTATTCGCGTTCATCGCGCTCTTATTCAGTTACCTCAACTACGCGTTCCCTGATCCGCTCGCGTACTACTCAAGCGACCCATACTCGGGCGGTATCAGCTATCAGATGGCGTCCCTCATCGTTCTGTATCCCATCTTTCTCCTTCTCATCCGACTCATCCGCCGCAGTATCGAGACAGACCCAACCCGCGCGCATATTTGGATACGTCGTTGGGCGCTCTACCTGACTCTCTTCATCGCTGGCGTTACGGTCGTCGGCGACCTTATCACGCTCATCATGTACTTCTTCAACGGAGACGTGACCATACGCTTCGCTCTCAAGGTGCTCGTCATTTTCGTTGTCGTTGGCGCGACCTTTCTCCACTTCCTTGCTGATCTTCGAGGCTACTGGGAGCGTAACTCGGGAAAGGCGCGCACCATCGGTTTTGCCGTCGGGGCACTGATCCTCGTCTCTATTGTTGCCGGTTTTTTCATCGTGGGCACGCCGTGGCAGGCGCGCTTGTATCGCTATGATGAGCAAAAGGTGAGCGATCTCCAGAATATTCAATATCAAGTCGTTTACTACTGGCAGGCAAAGCAAACGCTCCCGAGCTCGCTTGAGGATCTTGCTGACCCTATCGCGGGCTACACCGCGCCCTCTGACCCTCAAACCGGCGAGCCGTACGAGTATGTAGTAACGGGTATACGTGCATTCGAGCTATGCGCCACCTTTAACGCCGAATCCCAAAGAGACTCCGTTTCATTCCGTACTGAAGCGATTGCACCCAGTGCGTATCCGGCCAAGGGAGAGACCGATAACTGGCAGCACGGCGAGGGCCGCATCTGTTTTGCGCGCACCATAGACCCTGAACGGTACCCGCCGCTCTCGAGGTAACGACGCCATGCGTGGGTTCGACCACGAAGAGATAGAGAAGCGTGCCCAAGAAAAATGGGCGTCCTTGGGGCTTTACCAAACCGACCTCAAAAACGCTGCGAAAAAGCCTTATTATCTCCTCTCCGAATTCCCGTACTCTTCGGGCGATCTGCATATCGGGCACTGGTTTGCGTTTGCGGTGACCGATATCTTTGCACGCACCAAGCGCATGCAGGGAGCGAATGTCCTCTTCCCCATAGGGTTCGACGCCTTTGGTCTCCCGGCTGAAAATGCTGCGCTCAAGAACAAACTCGACCCTAAGGAATGGACCTACAAAAATATGGAGCGCATGCGAGGGCAATTGCGCTCGATGGGCGCCTCATTCGATTGGAACCGCGAAGTCGTTACCTGCGAACCTGCCTACTACAAATGGACGCAGTGGCTCTTTTTAAAACTCATGGAGCACGGCCTCGCCTATAGAGCGGAGGCTCCCGTCAAATGGTGCCCTAAAGACCAGACGGTGCTCGCGAACGAGCAAGTTATCGACGGGGCATGCGAGCGGTGCGGCACGCCGGTCGAGGAGAAGCGACTCACGCAGTGGTTCCTTAAAATCACCGAGTATGCCGAGCGTCTTCTCGAGGATTTAGAGCCTCTCCCATGGCGCGAAGAGATAAAAGAGGCCCAGAGGGCATGGATAGGCAAGAGCGAAGGAGCACGCATTACTTTTTTAATTTCTGGCCAAAACAAAAAAATCGAGATTTTTACGACACGGCCGGATACGATCTACGGCGCGACCTATGTCGTGCTCGCCCCGGAGCACCCCTTCGTTTCAAAGATCAATTTTTCTAATGAGAAAGAAGTCGAAAAGTACATTGCCGAGACAAGAAAGAAGACAGAACGGGAGCGGAGCGAGCAAAAAGAAAAGACGGGGGTGAAACTCGAAGGTGTTTCAGCCATTAACCCCGCGACAAAAAAGGAGATACCGATATACCTTGCTGATTACGTGCTCGCCTCGTACGGCACGGGCGCCGTGATGGCTGTTCCCGCGCACGACGAACGCGACTACGAGTTTGCGAAAAAGTACGACCTCCCGATCAAGCAGGTTGTTGAGCCTCTTTTCGTCGGCAGGCGCGAGGACGATACTCCTAAACCCAATCTGCCGTTTGTCGAACGGCCGGCAATTACCGCGATCGTGAAGCACTGGAAGGATGACGCGTATCTGCTCCTCGACTGGAAGGGTGTTGCCTGGACGACATTCATAACGGGAGGAGTCGAGGAAGACCAGACACCGCAGGATGCTGCTTGCCGCGAAATTATTGAAGAAACCGGATATCGAAATCTCAGGCTCGTAAAAGAACTGACTCGTTACCACAGCAGATTTTTTCATACCCCGAAGCAACGCAATCAGTTCGCGCATTTCAGTTCACTGTATTTCCAGCTTACGGATGGATCGCAAGACCCTGTGCCCCCCGAAGAGCAAGCCAAGCATCAGTATCGGTGGGTGCCGCGAGAAGAGGTTGAACAGACTCTGGTTCCGAATGGTCAAAAGTTCCTTTGGAACTCGCTTCAACGTGAAGCGGCTTACGTGGGCTCCGGTATCCTAGCTGATTCCGCTGAATTCTCGGGCCGCGACAGCGAAGAGGCAAAGTCGGACATCGTGAAGGCGGTCGGCGGAGAGCAAGCGACGGAGTTTCGCATTCGCGACTGGCTCGTCTCGCGCCAGCGCTATTGGGGGTGCCCGATACCGGTCGTCTACGACCCCGAGGGCAAGCCACACCCGGTGCCTCCCGAACACTTGCCGTGGCTCCTCCCGACCGATGCCGACTTTCGGCCTAACGAAAAAGGGAGCCCCCTCGCCTCGTCGAAAGAGCTCAAAGAGAGGGTCGAGAAGCTTTTCGGCAAGGGCTGGCTACCTGAATACGATACCCTCGACACCTTCGTCGACTCTTCGTGGTATTTCATGCGCTACCTCGCGCCGAAGAACGAGCACGATTTCAGTGATAAAAGATTAATGAAGAAGTGGCTCCCCGTCGATCGTTACTCGGGCGGGAGCGAGCACACGACGATGCATCTCCTCTACGCGCGCTTTTTTTACAAGGCACTCTACGACCTCGCCTTAGTCCCGGGCGACGAGCCATTCTTAGAACGTTATAATCGCGGCATTATTCTCGGCCCCGATGGTGAGAAGATGAGCAAAAGCAAGGGGAATGTCATTAATCCCGACGAGTTCGTCAAAAAGTACGGCGCTGATGCCGTCCGCGTGTATCTTGCCTTCATCGGCCCCTATAACGAAGCGGGGAACTACCCGTGGAATCTCGACGGAGTTGCGGCTATGCGCAAATTCCTTGATCGAATCGTACGGCTCGCATTGAGAGCAGAGGCCGGCCCGCATCTCACCCATCTCTCGAGCATAGCGGCGCGCGCCGCGGCCAAAGTCGAGGCTGATTGCGAGCGGTTTAAATTCAATACGGCGATCGCCGCCCTCATGACTTTGTTGAACGAGCTTGAAAAAGCCAAGAAGATCTCGCAAAAGGTGATGCGCGAATTTGTGGTCCTCCTTGCTCCCTTCGCACCGCATCTTGCCGAGCATCTGTGGAACGAACTTGGCGGGAAGGGGAGCGTGCATCAGCAGACATGGCCCAAAGCCGGCCCCGCGCCCCTCAAGGGAGAGACGGTCGAGGTTATCGCGCAGGTCAATGGCAAAAAACGCGGTGCAATCCGGCTTACCACGACCGCGTCAGAGAGTGAAGCGGTCGCTGCGGCAAAGCATATTGCGGCGGTGGTCACCGCGCTTGGCGGGAGAAAGCCGAAAAGGGTGGTTTATGTACCGGGCAGGATCCTCAATCTCGTGATTTGACTCTTTTTGACCCCTTTGATATAAACTACACCACATGAGCATGACAAGAAAAGCTGGGGAGTCAAAGGGATTACGCGGCGTCGCTCTGTCATTTGACAGCGCGATTTTAGTAAAGCGTCTCCTTAGCGGCATACCCGAGCGTTCTCGAGATATCCTTGTACGCCGCTTTGGCCTCGGAGCGTCGGCAGAACGCGAGACCTTGGAGTCGATCGGCGATCGGTCTGGCATCACGCGCGAACGCGTGCGGCAAATCGAGGCCGCCGGCCTTGCCGCCATACAGGGGAGCAAGGTCTTTCGCGATGCGGAAGCGACGTTCGAGGAGCTTAAGAAGGAGGTGGAGCGCTTGGGCGCCATCGTGCATGAGGAGGAGCTCCTTGCACACCTTGCAAAAGACGAGAAGAGCCGCAACCGTATCCGTTTTCTCCTCGTCGTAGGGAGCGCGTTTTATCGCGAGCGCGAAACCGATGATTTTTATGCACGTTGGCATGTCGATCACAAGACCGCAAAGGCTGTCCATGACGCTCTGTCGAAGCTCTATCAATCACTCGGCGATGCCGATGTGCTCACCGAGAGCGCGCTCCTTGATCGTTTTCTCGATGAGCTGAAGGAGGTCAATGACGCCTATAAGAATGAAGAGGTCTTGAAACGCTGGCTCTCCATCTCGAAGAAGATTAGCAGAAACCCGCTTGCGGAGTGGGGCCGAGCGACCGCTCCCTCTATCCGTACGAAGGGAGTCCGTGATTACGCGTACCTTGCTATCAAGCGCCACGGCAAGCCGATGCATTTTTCGGAGGTTGCGAAAGCGATCGGCGACCTGTTCTCAAAGAAGGCGCATGTCGCGACGACCCATAACGAGCTCATTAAGGACCCGCGCTTCGTTCTCGTCGGTCGCGGTCTCTACGCCCTTGCCGAATGGGGGTATGCTCCGGGCGTCGTTCGCGACGTGATTCGCGAAGTTCTCGGCGAGCATGGCCCCATGAAGAAAGAAGAGGTCATAAAGCATGTCAAAAGGGCCCGTTTCGTCAAAGACAATACGATTTTGGTAAATCTTAACGATAACCGCTATTTTAAGCGTCTCAAGGACGGTCGTTACGCAGCTACGTAAAAAGCGCCTCACCCCGGCGTTTTTTCGTTTGCTACAATAGAGGCATGTTTAAGCTGCCGCTTTTCGAGACGCTTGAGGGGTTCATGAAGGACGCGCGCGATAGGAGCGGCCTACGACCCCCGGGGTGGCCGATCTTTCTCCTTGGCGTACTCATTTTTTTCAATGGGTACCTCTTTTTCAAAGCACAGGTGGAGCAAGCGCTCTCGTTCATGCTCTTTCTCGCTCCGGTATGGCTCGCCGCGCTTGTCCTCTCGACTGCATGGGGGCTATGGATGATCATGATCCGCTCGTACTACATTGCGGCGCAGAACTATATCTTGCTTGAGATCAGACCGCCGCGCTCCTTGATGAAAACACCGCTCGCGATGGAGGCCGTGCTTGCCGGCCTCCATCACTACCCGGGCGAGAGCGATTGGCACCGGCTCTATGTGCGGGGGCGGGTGCGGCCGTGGTGGTCGCTTGAGATCGTTTCGCTTGAGGGGCAAGTGCATTTTTATATCTGGACGCGTGCTAACTTTCGCAAGGTCGTCGAGGCAGCTTTTTACTCACAATACCCGGGCGTACAGATCGTCGAGGCGCAAGATTACACGCGAACGATCGCCGCTGACCCTGGGAATGGCTGGATGGCCTGGGGATGCGACTATAAGCACACGAGAATAGAGGACGCGTATCCCATAAAAACCTATATCGACTACGGCCTTGATAAACCGCAAAAAGAGCCCGAGCAAACCGACCCTATGGCGAATCTTGTCGAATTTGCCGCTTCAGTGGGGAAAGGCGAGTACCTCTGGATCCAATACATCTTTCGTGTGCATTTGTGGGGAGAGAAATACGGCAGTAAGAAAAACAAAGAGGGGAAGCCATATACCTGGAGAGATCAAGCCAAAGAAATCATCATGAAGATACGAAGTGAGACGCGCGAAGATTATACCGACCCGACAACGGGCGAAAAACGGCCCGGATTCCCGAATCCGACCAAGCATCAGACAGAGACCATGGCGGCGATCGAGCGCAATGTCTCGAAGCTCGCCTTCGATGTGGGCGCTCGCGCGCTCTACATCAACCGGCCGGAGAAGTTCGACCCTATCACCATCACGGCCATGATCGGCCTTTTCAAGGCATTTTCATCGGAGGGGTGGAACGGGATCAAGGCAACGCGGTGGCTCCTCGAATATGCCGATTTCCCCTGGGAGTTTGGCAATGTGCGGCGCAAAGAGCGGCGCGCGAAACACTTGGTTGAAGCGTACCGGCGCCGGCAGTACTTTCATGAGCCGTTTGCCTTTAGCGACTACATGGTAATGAGCACCGAGGAGCTTGCGACCCTGTTCCATGTCCCTTCAGGTGCCGTTGGGTCGCCCGCCTTGCCACGCATCCAATCGGCGACCGGTGAAGCGCCGGTCAATCTCCCGACCTAGCCCCTATGCTTTTTCGCTTGGTTACGGCGACCTCGACCGCGCTTCACCTGCACGCGATACGTTGGTGGCGCGAGTATTCCGCGCTCATCGCCGTCGTGGTCGTTATTGGCGTACCAGCTTACATCTTTTTTCTTGCGCCGCCGCGCGCCTTCCCGATTGACATGTTCGTGCATGTCGACCAAGGAGCCACGCTCTCGAATATCGCCACGGAGCTTGCCGAGACAGGGATCATCCGTTCGCCTCTCGTTTTTGAGCTCTTCGTACGCGGCATAGGCGGGTCGCGCACCATAGATGCGGGGACCTACCGTTTCGACGAGCCGCTCTCGGTTATTTCGATTGCACGCCGCCTCATGCGAGGCGACTCGGGCATCCCGCCTGTACGCGTCACTTTTCCTGAAGGGCTTTCAGTACGCGAGATGTCAGAGGTTGCATATGACGCGGTCTCACAGGAATTTGCCACCGCCTTTTTCAAAGAAGCAAAGCCCTATGAGGGATTTTTATTCCCCGATACCTATCTCATTTCTACCGCTGACACCCCTGCAGGCCTTGTCGCGCACATGCGGCAAGTGTTCGCCGCACATACCGCCATGCTCGAGCCGGGCGTCCAAAGCTCCGGCCGCACACTTGATGAAATAATAATCATGGCCTCACTCGTCGAACGAGAGGCGAATACTGATGCCGACCGCCGCATCGTCGCGGGTATCTTATGGGACAGGCTCGACCTCGACATGGCACTTCAAGTTGACGCAGTATTCGGTTACATACTTGAAAAAAGCGCTTACGCGCCGACATTAGAGGATCTCAAGATCAATTCGCCCTACAACACGTATCTCTATCGCGGCTTGCCGCCAACCCCGATAGGGAACCCGGGCCTCGGAGCGATAATGGCGGCGCTTGAACCGACGAAAACGCCTTACCTCTACTACCTCACGGGGACTGACGGCACTATGTATTACGCGCGAACCTTCGCTGAACATCAGGCGAATCGCGCAAAGTATCTCAAATGAAAACCGCGCGACGGTGCACCTATAAGGCGTCGTGTCGCGCGGTTTCTGTGCCCCAGTTCACGCATTGAAGAATGCCCTCCCATCTGGCCATGCAGCTTCGATACTCCCCGCTTTTTCAAGCCCTCGCAGACGTTGAAGCGTCTTGCCATAGCTTTGATCGCTCGCGAGAAGCGCCCACCCCTCCTCCCCGTCCAGCCCAAATTCCACATATAAGAACTTGTGCTGGCCTGGGTCAAGTCGTTTTCGGCTCGTATCGCCTTTACCGACTGAGTCAAGAAGGATATGAGAGTCGGGGCCCCGGTTGAACACCTCGACGAAAATCATGCCCTGGACACGTTGCAAAGGACCGTTCACCGTACTCACCTCTCTTTCTCCGGCCTTCTGATTAGAGTATATTCAGCAGATGAGAAGCTTTGTCAAGGGGAAAAAGGTGTGGGTAGCGCTTTCAGGCGGCGTCGATTCGGCCGTCGCCGCCGCACTTTTGAAACAGGCAGGCGCCGAAGTCACCGGCGTTTTTATCAAGGGGTGGTACCCGCCGGGGATGCCCTGTACATGGGCCGCCGATCGCCGCGACGCGATGCGGGCGGCGGCGCACCTCCGTATCCCGTTCGCGACGCTTGACGCAAGCGCGGCTTACAAGGCAAGCGTCGTCGATTACCTCTTAAGCGAATACAAGGCGGGCCGAACCCCGAACCCTGACGTGATGTGCAATCGTGACATAAAATTCGGCGTTTTTTATCGTTTCGCCAAAGTGCAGGGGGCCGACTACATCGCGACAGGACATTATCGCGGCGGCGAGAAAGATCAGAGCTATTTTCTTTGGGCCGTGCCAAAAGAGATTCTCGCCGAGACCCTCTTCCCTCTAGGCGGCATGAGCAAGGCAGAGATTCGCGCGCTTGCGCGCCGCTATGCTTTGCCCGTTGCCGACAAACCCGACAGCCAAGGCATCTGCTTTTTGGGAGACATATCGGTGAAAGATCTCCTTAAACACGAATTCGGCGAGAACCCGGCGATTTTGTATACGCTAGGCGAACGGGCGCAGGGCGGCTACGTCGTCGGTAAAGATGTCACGAAAAAAGAGATACGAGTCGCAAAATCACGACTTGCCGCGCCCGTCCGTTCGATCAGTTTTTCGCACCCGAATTGGCACCGCTCTTTGGGAGAAGGGATCGTCGCGCAGTACCGCTACCGCGGCCCGCTCGTTTCAGGGAAAATCAGTGACAATCTTTTTACCACTGAAGCGGATCTTCAAGAATTACCGGTGCCGGGCCAGTCCATCGTCTTCTATCGAGAGCATGAGCTTGTGGGCGGTGGTATCATTGAGCCATGAGGTGGCGGATAACATTCGGCGTCTTTTTCGGTATCGTTGTCATCATTATAGGGTTCGCCTTCTTCGTCCCTCGCGCGAATCGGGGAGGAGAGCAAGCTCCGATTACCGAAACAGCCACCCTCTCTCCGGCGGTCTCCTTTATGACAAAGTACGCGAAGGGCGTACATACCATAGAAGGGTTCGTTACTGCGCCGACGCCGTGTACGGAGGTTTCGGCCGATGCAAGGGTGGCGAGCGGCACGCCCGAGACCATCAGCGTCGACATTCTTATGCCGCCTGACACGGGTATCTGCCTGCAGGTGATAACCGAGCTTCCCTTCAAGGTTTCAGTCAAAGCGAGTACCGATGCTGTCATCGAGGTCTTCGTCAATGGCGCTCGCGTCTCTGAAGCGCGCTCTTCGCCGTGAGCCCTCTTTCTGCCAGAGAGGAGCGCGTCATGCTCGCCGGCCCGCCGATAGTGAAAGCCGACGGCACTATCGAGACCTTCGACCCGAATCGCTTACAGGCCTCCCTCGTGCGTGCCGGCGCGCGAGCGTATGCGGCTGAACAAATTACCGAACAGATAGCGAAGACCGTCGTCGCGGGCGCTTCATCAAGAGAAATTTATGCCCGGGCCTTTACTCTTTTACGTAAAGAGGCGCGACCGGTCGCGGCGCGCTACGCCCTGCGGCGAGCGCTCC
>MFLS01000025.1:161-5080 GCA_001781625.1 Candidatus Kaiserbacteria bacterium RIFCSPHIGHO2_12_FULL_56_13 | reverse complement strand
CGCTCCGCCGCGCGCCGCAGGCGCGCGGCTCATTCGCCCTCACTCCGGCGGAAGTTTCTGAATGTGACCCCACGGGGAATCGAACCCCGATTGCCGCCTTGAGAAGGCGATGTCCTAACCGTTAGACGATAGGGCCTTGCCTGTTGGCAGGCGTACGCGTTTTTATAGCATAAAAATGGGCGGGAAGCGTACCAACGCATCCCGCCCGCTCACAGTTGAAGTTCGAGTTGGCGCTTCTTCTCCGCCTCTTTTGCAGCTCGTGCCGCCTTTTTCTCCCGCCGCGCGCGCTTCTTCGCTTTCGTCGCGACTGCTTTCTCCACCCACGCTTTGCGCGTGTAGCTGACGAGTTCGTCAGGCAGAGTGGTCCAGCATGTCGAGTCAAGAAACACTGTTGCGAGCGCGAGAAGTTCTTTGTTGGTGTAAATAGGCGGATCCCGAGAGTACCGTCTGCTGCTCTTTAGCCAGCGGGTGAAGAGGTTAGCTTGGTCTTTTTCGGTGGGTTGCGCCATCTACGCCTCCCTTGGTTCGAGCAACTTCGCGACGCGACCCATGGCGCCGAAGAGCAGTGCGCGCTCCTTTTGTTGGCTCTCGGATAACCTGCCGTCGTAGCCGCCGCTACCGTTCAAGACGGGATTGCGCGCATCTTTGAGCGACCCGAGGTAACGCTCTTGGTAGGCGATCATCCCGAGAGTGAGATATCGCAGTGTCCGACCGTCGAGGTCATAGCGTGTGCGGGCCTCTTCAACAGCCGCCTTAATTTGCTGTTCAGACCATGTGGGAAGTGTCGAAACGCCCATGTCAGCACCTCATTGTTTGAGGAAACATCTAGGCACACAATACCACACTTCTCTTAACTAAGCAATGCGTCGACGACTGCTTTCACATCGGCGCCGTCGGCTTTGCCTTTGAGCTCTTTCATAAGCACGCCGATGAATTTGCCCCTAAGCGCCGCAGGATTCGCGGCGCCGGGCGAGCCGCCATTGACGGTTACAGTCATATCGGCCATTTTTGCTTTCGCCACCGCTTCGATGTCCTCACGACTCATCATTGTGGGGAGTAGAGTCTCAATAATCGCAAGCTCGACCTTTTCGGGCTCAACAAGGTCGTTGCGTCCCGCTTTTTCAAACTGCTCGATAGAATCTTTGCGCTGACTCCCTGCTCGCTTCAGCACCACGGTCGTCTCGTCGTCAGTAAGGAGTTCGTCTGGCTTCCTCTTTTTCGCCACAACCTCGTTCGTCATGGCGGCGACGAGGGAGCGTAGGGTGCGGAGCTTCACTTCATCTTTTGCCCGGAGCGCCGCGGGGATCGCGGCTTTGAGGGACGCATGAATAGACATGGGGATAGTGTAGCATTGGTATACTCGAGAAATGAAACGCAGAGTTTTTTGGAAGAACCCGGGCTATCGAATAGGGAGGCCGGTCAAAGGCATCCACAAAACGGAGTATCTTATCGTTGGCGCAGGCATCACGGGGCTCATGCTCGCGCACTTTCTCCTTAAGCGCGGCATCAAGGGGAGTGACATCACGATCGTTGAGGCGGGAGTGGTGGCCGGGGGGTCAACCGGTCGCTCGGCTGGGATCCTTATCCCCGAGATCGAGACCGAAACGAATGTCGGCTGGGATACCTTTGTGGTGCGTTACGGCCTCTCGCTTGCAAAAAAGTATCGCCGCGCGTATCGACAGGCGCTCAATGCCGTCGAGGAGCTCATCGAAGAGGGCGGCATCTCTTGCGAGGCGCACACGGGCGACTTTTTGATCCTTGCGCGTGACGACGAGGCGAAAGAGCGGGTCAAGTCAGACATCCGCGCGCGTCGCCTCATGGGCGAGCGGCCGCAAGGCCTTCGTGGGGTGCAGCTTGCGCGAGAGTTCGGGAGTCCAGGATTTATTTTCGCCGAGCGTGATGTGGAAGCCCTTTCGGTAAACCCACTCATGCTTGCGCAGGGTATCGCTGACCACTTGCGGCGGCAGAGCGTGCGTATTTTTGAGCACTCGCCCCTCGACTCGACATATGGACACACGGCGCGATTTGCAAATGGCGCGATTTCATTTAAAAAAATCATTTACGCGCGTGGCGTGGGGGAGAACCACCGCCTCCTCCACAAGTACGTCACGACAATCGTCGTGACCGAGCGCCTTAAAAAAGAAGAGCTTGAAGAACTGAAACTCGCCGATCTCGACCTTTTTATAGATGAGGAGGGAACGCGCTCATTTCATTACGGCAAAGTTACCGGCGACGGGCGCCTCTTGTTTGGCTACGGCGATGTGCGCGTAAGGGTACACTCTGCCAAAACAGAACTCCACAGTGCCCACCTCGCGAACATCAAACGGTTCATCAAAACCATGTTCCCTAAGACGCCTCTCAAGGTTGCTTACGCGTGGAGCGGCGCCTACGCGATCGGTTGTAAGCTAACCGCCATCATCGAGTTTAAGAAGCACGAAGTCGTGGTGAATGGGGCGGGGATACAACTTGGGTCGATCGCGGCGGCCGAATATGTCGCGACTAAGCTCGTCGGCAAGAAACACCCCCTCGACCCACTGTGGGAGCCGGGCTCCTATGCCAAGTGATATCATGGGGGGATGAACATCGAATCAAGCCCGGGCGGGAGTGAGCCCAAGAAACTTGAGTGGACGATCGATGAAGCACTAAAAGAGATCGAATGGGCAAAGGGGCAGCTCGCGGCGACTGGAGCGATTGATTCTGAAATGAGTGAGCTGAATTGGCTTGCAAAGCAGATTCAAGAATCGCAAATTGACCCAGGCAAGGCGGTTACCAGAGTACGTGAAATGCTTGTACGGCGGCAGGAGCACTGACCATGAATATGCTTGAAATCGGCATCCTTATCATCGTCCTCCTCATCGTGCAGGGCATTGCGCTCTGGTTTGTTTTTGGCCGACAAAAGTCTAAGCCCGAAGAGGGTTCAGGGCTCCTACTCCTCCAACAGCAAATGTCGAGTCAGATGTCCGAATCACACAAGATCATGCGCGAGCTTACTCGCGAGATAACGAGCGTGAAGGAGATTGGCCGACAGGGCGCAGATTACGCAAAACAGCTCCAAAATCTGCAAGACATCTTAAAGAACCCAAAACAGCGCGGCATTTTGGGCGAGTATTACCTTGAGACCGTGCTTAAGAACGTGCTCCCGCCCGGGATGTACCAGATGCAATATCCCTTCAAGAACGGAGAGATAGTCGACGCGGCGGTATTTGTGAATGAAAAAATCGTGCCGATAGATTCGAAATTTTCGCTTGAGAATTACAACCGATTCATCCATGCGCAAGAGCCCGAGCGTTCCGTACTTGAGAAAACGTTCGTAAACGATTTGAAACTCCGTATCCAAGAGACGGCAAAATATATCAGACCCGAGGAGAATACGATGGATTTCGCCTTCATGTTCATCCCGAGCGAGGGGATCTACTACGATTTGCTCACAAACCAGGTTGGGGCAGGGGCTAAGGCCGGAGGCCCGCCCGACGCATCAGATGCGTTTAGGGAGAACGAGAACCTAATCCAGCGTGCAGCGAGCAAATACAAAGTCATCATCGTCTCGCCGACCTCATTCCTCGCCTACCTTCAGACGGTGATGCAGGGCTTGAAGGCGCTCCAGATAGAGAAGCAGGCCGAAGAGATACAAAAAAGGGTAGGGGAGTTAGGAAAACATATCGGCTCGTATGAGGAGTACTATAAGAAGCTCGGGGGCGCGCTTGGCACTGCTGTCTCGCACTACAACAGCGGCTATAAGGAGCTCGGTAAAATAGACAAGGATGTGTACCGCATCGCGGGCTCCAAAATCGACATCGAGCAAAACCTCCTCGACAAACCCTCCGCGGAGCTTGACTAAAAGGCCGCGCGAAGCGCGGCCTTGTTTTTTATCTATAGAAATGCTATAGTGCATGCATTATGGAAATGGCGGTTATCAAAACCGGCGGGAAGCAGTACGTCGTCCAAAAGGGCGACTCTATTTTCATTGAGAAGTTATCGAGCGATCTCAAGGAGGGTGATAAAGTCACTTTTTCTGAAGTCCTGTTGGTCGACAATGGCTCGGATACAACGATTGGCGCCCCTACTATCAAGGGCGCTCTCGTGAAAGGTACGATACTCACAGCGGGCAAAGCGAAAAAGATTGATGTAGTCAAATACAAGGCCAAAAGCCGATACTACAAGCGCCGCGGGCATCGCCAGCCGTTCCTTAAAGTCAAAATCGATAGCATCAGTTAATGCAAATCGGGCGCTGGAATCATCAAGGTGGCGGAGCGAGCTCGCGTAGCGGCGGTTATAGAAGTGGCAATCGAGGCGGCTTTGGCGGCTCGTTCGGCAAAACCGCGGCCGATCTCGCGAAGCTCATCAACAGGGCCGAAATAACCGAGAAGGTCGAGCACTTCGTGCCCGAGCATAAGTTCTCTGACTTTCAGGTAGATGAGCGTCTGAAGAAGAATATCGCCGCGAAGGGCTACGAGCTCCCGACGCCAATACAAGACCGTGTTATCCCACATATCCTGCGTGGCGAAGATGTCGTCGGCTTAGCCGAGACCGGCACTGGCAAGACGGCGGCATTCTTGGTGCCTTTGATCGAGAAGATACTCAAACGTCCGAAAGAGCGCGTCCTCGTGATGGCCCCGACCCGCGAGCTCGCGGTACAGATAGAGCGCGAACTCGCGGGCTTTGCGAAAGGGCTTGGTTTTCGCGGCATGGTCGCGGTAGGTGGCGCAAACATCAACCCGCAAATCTCGCAACTTCGACACAACCCCTCATTCGTCATCGGCACGCCCGGCCGCCTTAAAGACCTGATGGAGCGCCGCTCTCTTGACCTCTCGGGTTTCGGCACTGTCGTGCTTGATGAAGCTGACCGGATGCTCGACATGGGCTTTATTGACGATATGCGTTTCATCCTTGCGAAAATGCGTCAAGAACGGCATACTCTC
>MFLS01000025.1:0-147 GCA_001781625.1 Candidatus Kaiserbacteria bacterium RIFCSPHIGHO2_12_FULL_56_13 | reverse complement strand
TCTCGGGAAAGACATCGAACGACTGATTGGGGACTTTTTAAAAAGCCCAGTACGCATTTCGGTCAAGACGCGCGATACCCCGAAGAATATCGAGCAGGATATCGTACGCATCCCGCGTGGTGTCGATAAGCTCGAGGTACTCGCAGG
>MFLS01000024.1:10826-11522 GCA_001781625.1 Candidatus Kaiserbacteria bacterium RIFCSPHIGHO2_12_FULL_56_13 | reverse complement strand
GTCAAAAATGTCGGCTCGAACTTTATGCTGAATTCAAAACGGCTTGAAATTTCCCCGAAAAACGGCTGGCGAGCCCTCGCAGAGGGCGAGCCAACAAAGACCTTTCCCAACTGGCGGAGGGGGTGAGATTCGAACTCACGGTACCTTGCGGTACTCCGGTTTTCAAGACCGGTGCACTAAACCACTATGCGACCCCTCCAAGGGTCTACGCCGCAACGGGTGATGAGTCACCCGAGGGCGTGCTCTTTGTGCCGTATGGAGCATTGGGGCGGAAGAAGAGGAGATACACGATCTCGAGGAGGCCGAGCGTGTTCACGATAAGGAGCGCAATAAACCAGTACTTTTGGCCGCCGCGGGCGGCGTACCAGAGCGAGAAGCCCTTGAGGATGAGTACGGCCACTGCGACTACGATGACGAACGGAAGAAGGAGACCCAAGAAGCCGACGTCAAAGGGCGTATAAAAGGGGGAGAAGTCGCGCATATACATGCAGTATAGCATGCCGTACACTTTCTTTGTATGCGTTACCTCGGCATTGATTATGGGAGCAAAAAAATCGGTCTCGCCCTCTCTGATGAGGCGGGGAAGATGGGCTTTCCTCATTCTATAGTTTCGAATACGCCAGCGCTTATTGATAAGATAATCGCGCTTATTGCGAAAGAAAAAGTCGGCGCCGTTGTCGTCGGGGAGTCGAAAGA
>MFLS01000024.1:9832-10786 GCA_001781625.1 Candidatus Kaiserbacteria bacterium RIFCSPHIGHO2_12_FULL_56_13 | reverse complement strand
GCGCGCCGCCAGCACGAGCCGCAAGAAAAAACGCGCGCCCAGAGGGAGCGCTCTCCGGTTGACGCCTCTGCGGCGGCACTCATCCTTACAAGCTTCCTTTCACGCACCGCGCGGTAGCTACTGCTATACTTTTTTCATGACTTCGGCTCTTTCGCGTTTTGCGCACGTTGCGTTCGCGCCCCCGCGGTATCTTGCGATGCCGACGATGGGCGTCGACCTCTCGACAAGCGGTGTAAAAGGAATATTGATAGCTCCCCAGCCGCGCGGGCTCGAGCTCGACTGCTTCGCCGATGTGCGGTTCTCGGCTCCCGCTTTTACTGACGGAGATATGAGCGACCGCGCAGCGGTCGTAGAGGCGTTGAAGAAGCTCTCGCGGAAACTCGGCACGCGCACGGTAAATATCGCCCTCCCAGAATCGAAGTCATATCTTTTTGAGGCGCGTGCTCCCGGGGTGACCAAGGCGGAGCTCAAACTCGCTATTGAGCAGCACATCGATGAGTATGTGCCCCTGCCGCCCGCAGAGACGATCTTCGACTTCGTGCCCGTTACTCACGACACTGAAGGAACATTAGTTGCTGGCGTTGGGTACGCACGACGTATTGTCGAAGAGATGATCGAAGTCTGCGGGGAAGCGGGTCTCACACCCCGCTCGCTCGAGGGAGAGTCGTTTGCCGCCGCGCGCGCTCTCCTCCCCTTTGGCGACCGCTCGACGACCCTTCTCGTTGATATTGGCAAAACAACGACCAAACTCACCATCGTCGTATCTGGCATCCCCCGTTTTGCGACCACCATCGGGATCGGCGGCCATGCCCTCACACTCTCGGTGCAAAAGCACTTTGGTGTCACTGAAGCCGAGGCGCGACGCGTGAAGCTCGCCCACGGCATCGTCCCCGGTGAGGGGAACGAGGATTATCTCGCGGCAATGCTCTCGACGACCTCGGCGATCCGGGATGA
>MFLS01000024.1:9207-9815 GCA_001781625.1 Candidatus Kaiserbacteria bacterium RIFCSPHIGHO2_12_FULL_56_13 | reverse complement strand
GCGGTTCTCTCGGGCGGGAACGAGCCGGTCGCGCGCGCCATAATCGTCGGCGGCAACGCGTCGGTGCGCGGCCTAGCTGAATATTTCGAAGGGTCCTTGCGGATACCGGTTTCGACCGGCAATGTCTTTACGAATTTTGCACCGACTGACACTTGGCTCCCCCCTCTTGATTACACACAGTCGCTCGTCTACTCAACCGCAGTCGGTCTTGCGCTCCGCGAATATGCTCCCTGAACTGACGAATCTTTTGCCAGAGGTCAATGTGCGCGCATTTCGGCGTAGCTACTTCACTCATCTTTTCATCGTAGCGACAATCATGTTGCTTGTGCTCATGGGCATCCACAGCATCCTTCTTGTGCCGACGCATCTGTTGCTCTCCTCACACATTGAGACACGAGAAGAACAGTTGGAGTTTCTCGCTGCGTCAGGCATTTCTGAAGAGGAAGCAACGCTGCAAGAGCGCCTCGCGACGCTCGCAGAGACTGCGGGGCGCATCGGAGCGCTCCGCACCGCTCCGTCGGCCGTCAGCACCGTCGCAGATGTTCTTGCAGTCGACCGTACTCGAGTGACGCTCTCCGGCCTTTCCTACGGGGCTCGAGGGGGAGAAG
>MFLS01000024.1:5814-9151 GCA_001781625.1 Candidatus Kaiserbacteria bacterium RIFCSPHIGHO2_12_FULL_56_13 | reverse complement strand
CAGCTCGCGCTTCAGTCGATGCCCTTCGTTGCGGTGGCTGACTTGCCGGTCTCGACCTATGCGAAAGAGGCGCAGATACCCTTCACGATCACCCTTGTCTTGGTCTCACCATGAAAATCTTCTCTCTTCATCTCGCGTTCGCCGTCGCTCTCCTCGCGTTCGCGTTTATTGGCTATGGCTTGTGGTATGCGAAAGTGGCGGCGGAGAGCGCGGTGGCGGCAATCCTCACAACAGAGATCGAGATAAAAACTGAAGCGGCAACGCGAGCAGGCGCTGTCCTTGCAGCGCTTGCCAAGCTCCAAGTGAACGAAGCGGCGATCGAGGGATATCTTATTTCAGAAGACAACATCGTCGCTTTTCTTGAAGGACTTGAGCGTGCAGGCGCCTCGCTTGGCGCTCACACGCGCGTTGTTTCAGTCGGAGTGTCGCAGGGCGAGAGTGGTGTGCTCGCCGCAGCGCTCTCGGTCGAGGGGAGCTTTGATGCCGTGATGCGTACGATCGGCATCATTGAGTATGCGCCTTATGCGATCACTCTTGCCACGATTGCGCTCCAACGCCCCCTAGAGAGCGCTGTGTGGGTTGCAAGTGTTGGGCTTTCCGTTGGGTCAGCGGCAAAGGCGGATGAAACATCACCTACACCCACTTCTCCGCTCCCATGACAACCCCGCGCTTCACACTTGCATATGGCAAACGGCTTGAACCCTCGCGCGATTGGATCGTACTCCTTGCGACGACCGCCCTCCTCCTCTTCGTGAGTGTGGCGTGGAATCTGTGGCTCTTCAACCACGTTGCGGGGGGCGCGGTCCTTGGTGCACCCGCCTCTCCCGCCACGACGGCCCTCGACGAGGCAACTATCAAAGAGCTCGGCGAGATCTTTGCCGAACGCGCGCGCGAAGCGACGAGCTATCGCAATGGTACCTACCGCTTCATTGACCCATCGCGATAGTAAGGTAGGGTAAAAGGTATTGTCCCCCTAGCTCAATGGATAGAGCAGCGCTCTTCTAAGGCGTTGATGTGGGTTCGACTCCTGCGGGGGACGCGGGCGAGTGGCGAAATGGCAGACGCGCTACGTTCAGGTCGTAGTCCCCGAAAGGGGGTGGAGGTTCAAATCCTCTCTCGCCCACGCGCGGTTAGCTCAGTTGGTAGAGCAACGCATTTACACTGCGAAGGTCGGGGGTTCGAATCCCTCACCGCGCACTGCTTCGCGTAAAGCTACGCAGTGCAAGCACTTGAAACTAAATCTGTTCAATCATGTTTACCTTTATATATGCGTGAGCGTCTTGAGGCGGTCGCACGCGGCCGCGTGCAGCTCGTGATGTATCGCGACTTTGTTGCGCGCAAGGCGCGCGGCTTAGGGCTTTCTGGTGAGGTGAAGAATCTCGATAACGGCACGGTGTGTGTTATTGCCGAGGGTCCACGCGCACAACTCGAAGAGTTGTGCGCGTGGCTCCGCAGAGGGTCTTTGCTCGCGCGTGTTGAAGAAGTCGCTTGCGTGTGGCTCCCCGCTACGGGAGAATATGCCTCATTCGCGATTACTTATGAGTGAGCTCTCGGTACCGAAGTCAGTCGGCATTATTCTTGATGGCAATCGTCGCTGGGCGAGAGCGCGGGGACTCCCCACATTCGAGGGGCACCGCATCGGGTATGAAAATGTAAAAACGATTGCGCGCGCGGCGTTTGCCGCTGGCGTCGAGTATCTTACCATCTACGCCTTCTCAACCGAAAATTGGAATCGTTCGAAGGAGGAAGTGTCATTTCTCGTGGATTTGCTTGCGCGCGCGGTCGCGGGCGATCTAGAAGAGCTGACGAGCGAGGGGATCCGCATGCGCTTTATCGGCGACTTCTCGCGCCTCTCCGAGAGCGTGCGAGAGGAGATGCGTAGTCTTGAGGAGAAGACGAAAAACAACGCCAAAGGCACGCTCGTCGTTGCGATCTCCTATGGTGGCCGACTTGAAATTATTGCCGCCGTGAACGAGCTTATTGCCGAAGGAAAAAAAGAGATAAGTGAAGAAGACATCTCGCGCGCAAAGTGGTCGTACGACATACCCGACCCCAATCTCATCATCCGTACCTCTGGCGAACAGCGGCTTTCGGGCTTTCTCACGTGGGCATCGATTTACAGTGAACTCTTTTTTACAAAGACCCATTGGCCCGACTTCTCGAAAGAAGAGCTTTTGAAGATTCTTGCGGAGTACGGCACGCGCGAACGTCGCCACGGCAAATGACCATTCTCTACGAAGACGCGGATATCCTTGCGGTCGATAAACCCGCAGGCGTTTTGACGCCTGCCGCAGCAGAAATAATTGGTAGAGAACCGGCGCATCGGCTTGACCGCGATACCTCGGGAGTTCTCGTATTTGCGAAAAACGCGGCGGCGCTCGAATTCTTGCGCAAAGCGTTTACGAATCGCGAAGTCAAGAAGACATATCTTGCCTTTGTGTATGGGGTGCCGACAGAAAAGAAGGGAGTGATTACCTTCCCCATCGGACGTTCGCGTAAGGATTTTCGTCTGCGAAGCGCGCAGCCCAAGGCACGCGGGACGCTTCGCGAAGCGATAACTCGGTATGAAGTCATTGGCGAAGATGGCGCACACGCGTTACTAAAAGTCATGCCGGAAACTGGTCGTACACACCAGATACGCGCACACTTGAAAGCCGTCCATCACCCAATCGTCGGCGACCCTTTGTATGCGCCGAACCGCCCTGACTCGCTTCATCTTGGGCGTCTTGGTCTCCACGCCTACCAGATTGACCTCCCGCTCCCTGCGGGAGGTCGAAAAGAAATCATTGCTCCGATTCCCGAAGCATTTACGGCACTTCAAGCGAAGTTTGCGAGAGGGTAGAACGCGTGGTAGTGTCTCACCACATGAAAGTGATGTCGCCGGTCAATGTTGAGGGGCGCGCGAAACTCGGGATACGGGCAGGTGACACCGTGCGCGTGATTCAAAAAATCGTCGAGCTCAAAAAAGGACGCGGCACCGACAAAAAAGAGAAGGTGACGAAGACCGCGCGTACGCAGGCCTTCGAAGGGCTCGTGCTTGCGGTCAAACACGGTACCGAACCGGGGGCGACTTTCACCGTGCGCACAACTCTCTCGGGCGTTGGGGTCGAGAAGATATTTCCTCTCTATTCGCCTGCGATCGACTCGATCGAGATCGTACGCCGTTCGAAGGTGCGCCGCGCCAAGCTCTACTTCATCCGCGAAAAGGCGGCGAAAGAGGTGAAGCGCCAGCTTCGTAATGCGCGTCAGATGAATCTCGAGAGCGATGAGACGATCGCGGCTCCTCTCCCTGAAACCGAACCAGAGCCGATATCCGAGCCACCTCCAGCCCCGCCGC
>MFLS01000024.1:5607-5804 GCA_001781625.1 Candidatus Kaiserbacteria bacterium RIFCSPHIGHO2_12_FULL_56_13 | reverse complement strand
CACGACAATTACCGAGACGCAAAAGCCAGTAGCAGCTTAGGGCATTTTTGTTATAGTGCTTTTTACGCGCAGGTGGCGAAATTGGTAGACGCACTACCTTGAGGTGGTAGCTCCCGCAAGGGATTGGAGGTTCGAGTCCTCTCCTGCGCACCATGGCCTTGTTTACCGGCAAGGGCGATGGGGGTACGACGAAGATG
>MFLS01000024.1:3007-5555 GCA_001781625.1 Candidatus Kaiserbacteria bacterium RIFCSPHIGHO2_12_FULL_56_13 | reverse complement strand
CCGCGAAGACCTTACGCGAAGTACAGGAAAATCTGTTCATCGTGCAGGCCGAAACCGCGGGCGCACCAAAGAGTGTCACGGAGGAGAAGGTGAAAGACATTGAGGCAGTCATACACGCGATAGAGAAGGAGATACCGCTCATCAAAGGTTTCTCGATCGCAGGCGGCACCGAGCTCTCGGCCTTGCTTGATGTCGCGCGGACTCTCGCGCGCCGCGCCGAGCGGCGCCTCGTCGCGGTACACGAGGGCGGCATCCGTGGACTCTCGGCGCATACCCGCGCCTATATGAACCGCCTCTCCTCGCTCCTCTTTGCGCTCGCGCGGCGCGCTAACCACAAAGCAGGAATCGTCGAAGAGAATCCAAAGTATCAATAAATGTGCTATAAAATCGTACACATGGCGGCTATGGTGTAACGGTTAACACTGGAGCTTGTGGAGCTCTCGATCAGGGTTCGATTCCCTGTAGCCGCCCTCGAAACAGAGATTTGTTATACTAGGGGCTCATGCAGATTAAGAGCCTCCTCATAGGCATCGCGCTCATCCTTCTTATCGGAATCGGCGGCTTCTTCTACCGTTCGGTGAAAGAACAGCCGACCGGCCCCATCGCCTGCACGGCTGACGCGAAGTTGTGTCCTGATGGCACGGGGGTGGGGAGGGAGGGCCCCAACTGCATTTTCCCCACTTGCCCGCCGCCGAATGCCGAGCTCCCTGATGCGAATATCGCATTCGCACTCCCTGCGGGATATGTCGAGACCAACGCATACGCAAACGACCAGGCGCTGGTGGCGGCCTACGCAAAGCCCGACACCATCTCGCCATCCGAACTTATCCTGATTCATCGCTACGCGCTCTCCACAGAGATCTCGACGGCAGAGTTTATCCGCGAGAACGCCATCCTCGATCCCTCGGGGCTCCCCGCCTCTCCGACCGCCTTTACCTCAACGACCATCAACGGACGCCGTTACTCGGTCGTCCAGATCGGCCGGTTTGAAGGGACGGTCGATATGGCGTACTATCTTTCGCGTGAGAACGAGGTGGTGCGTTTTGACGCGATAAGCTTGCAGGTCACTGACTGGACCGACCCTGCACTCAAGGTCGAAACGCTTGCCGCCCAACAGGATTTGCGGGCGCTCCTCGCCACTTTACAAGGCAACTAACTGCTCATACGTATGAACGACGCCGACAAGACCATCCATATCGATCCGCCAAAGCATATCCGCTTCGCCGCCGTCGCTGCGCTTTCGATGCTCGCGCTCTTTCTTTTGGTTGAGACATTGAACGCCTTCGACAACATCGGCCGTTCGGAGACGCCGGCGATGAACACCATCACGGTTTCGGGTGAAGGGCGGATTACGGCCTCGCCTGATATCGCCCGCATTTCATTTACGGTGATGCAAGACGCAAGCACGGTCGCTGCAGCGCAAGAGATAGTGACCGAGCAGATGAACGATGTCCTCGAGTATCTCGAGGACGAAGGCATTGGGGAAGAGGATCTCAAAACGACATCGTATACGGTGTCTCCGCAGTACTCCTATCCGAATCCTTGTCCGCCGGGCACGTACTGTGTTACCGAACGCACCCCGAAGTTGATTGGCTACCAAGTTTCGCACGCGGTGGAGCTTACCGTGCGCGACCTCGATATGGTCGGCGCTCTTCTCGCAGGGCTCGGCTCGCGCAACGTACAGAATCTCTACGGTCCCAACTTCACCCTTGATGACCCTGATGCCGTGCAAAACGAAGCGCGCGTCGAAGCAATCGCCGAGGCGAAGACCGAGGCAAAGACACTCGCAAAGCAGCTTGGCGTCCGACTCGTGCGCATCGTGAATTTCAGCGAAGGGAGCAATTACCCGATCTTTTATGGCAAAGATGCCGTTTACGGCACGGGCGGGGCAGAGAGTGCTTCTATTCCTGGTATTCCCACAGGGGGAAACGAGTACACCTCGTATGTGACTATAACCTACGAGATCAGGTAGTATGTTTGTGTGGGTCGCAAAAAACGCCCTAGATAGGCCGTTTTTTGCTATTGACAAATCTACATGCATAGTGTATATTTTACATCAGTTTCCACCGTTCTCAATCTAGGGAGAAATCAAATGGTTTATTGTGGCAAGCGCATGAACAACGGCGAGCTGACACAAGAGTTCAAGGAAACCATCGAACGCAATATTTGGTGGCTCCTCGAACGCCGCAAGGTTGATCGCCCGCAGGCGATCAAACTCGCCAGAAGGGCGGGGTATCAGGCGCTCGCCGAGCGTTTGGCCTTCCTGGGTCGGCCGACAGGCGTGAAGCCCGTTTCGATTGGTGACGCGGTCAAGAAATCGACGAAGAAGTCGGCGCCGAAGCCGCATCCGCAGAGCGTGAAAGTTCGCTCGTTCGCCGAACTGAAACCGGTGCCAGCGTAAGGCAAGTTTATTTGTATGAGGCCCGCGAAGCGAAAGCTTCGCGGGCCTTTTCTTCACTTGACCTGTTTTGAGGGCATGCTATGCTTTCTGCATCCAACCCCGGGAGGGGTTTTTTAATACCAAAACTATGTTGGAGTATCTCAAACA
>MFLS01000024.1:2855-2959 GCA_001781625.1 Candidatus Kaiserbacteria bacterium RIFCSPHIGHO2_12_FULL_56_13 | reverse complement strand
GATCGCCCACACACTCGTCGTTATTATCATCGCACTCGCACTTGCCCTCATCGTCGGCGTTCTCGACTATCTCTTCAGTGGCGTTGTGAGCTCCCTTATCGCTT
>MFLS01000024.1:1493-2802 GCA_001781625.1 Candidatus Kaiserbacteria bacterium RIFCSPHIGHO2_12_FULL_56_13 | reverse complement strand
AGAGATCGGCATGGCCGATATCGCGCCCGGCGTCGTCAAAGAGGTGCGCGACGAAACACAGCTACGGCCTGAAGATGCAAAATGGTACGCAATCCACACCTACGCGGGTTACGAGAACGCCGTCGAGCGCAACTTGAAGCAGCGCATCGAGTCCTTGGGCATGGAAGCGAAGATATTCGAGGTCATCGTCCCTACCGAAAAGAAGATCCGCGTGAAGGCAGGCAAACGCATCGTCGAAGAGGAGAAGATCTATCCGGGCTACATCTTGGTGCGCATGGTCGTTGATGATGACTCGTGGTTCGTGGTCAGGAACACGCCGCGTGTCACGGGGTTTGTCGGGAGCGGGACGACGCCCGTGCCGATGGACGATGCTGAAGTGGGCCTCTTGATGAAGCGCATGAAGGCGGAGGCGCCGAAGCACAAGATCGACTTGGTGAAGGATGACCCGGTCGTGATTGCCGATGGGCCGTTCAAGGACCTTGAGGGAAAGGTGGGAGATATCGATGAGGAGCGTGGCAAGGTGAAGGTGCTTGTCTCGATGTTCGGCCGTGAGACTCCGGTCGAGCTCGATTTTTTGCAAGTTCGAAAGCTCTAAGGTAGAGTCACCTCGCTATGGCGCAAGTCGTAAAAAAGATAAAACTCCAACTCCCAGGTGGGAAGGCGACTCCTGCGCCTCCTGTGGGCACCGTGCTCGGGCCCGCCGGTATCAACATCGGCCAGTTCGTGACCCAGTTTAATGATGCGACGAAAGACAAGATGGGCACTATTATCCCTGTCGACCTCTCGGTTTATGATGACCGCTCGTTCTCATTTGTATTGAAAGTCTCGCCTGCCTCGCGGCTCATTCTCAAGACGCTCGGTATCGAGAAGGGTTCGGGGAAGACTCCAGAAGTGAAGGCGGGTTCCTTGACCAAGGCGCAGGTGAAGGCGATTGCAGAAGAGAAAATGCCAGACTTGAACGCTGGTTCTCTTGAAGCCGCCGAACGCCTAATCGCTGGCACTGCCCGCTCGATGGGCGTGGACGTTAAATAAGCATGACCGGCCGCTATGCAGGTGCTACCCATCAAGCTCCGGCCGCTCCTGCCACCTAAAGGCGACCTCCTCGGGGCACTTCGCGCGTCCAAACTTTCTCTACGGTCAGGCGATATTATTGCCATCGCCTCGAAAGTGGTGAGCATCAGTGAAGGACGGTGCATTCCGATAACCAAAGCGAAGAAAAACAATCTCATTAGGAAAGAGGCCGACCACTATTTCGAACCGCCGCGCTCACGCTATCGGCGGATTTTTACTATCGCGCGAGGAATCCTCG
>MFLS01000024.1:0-1478 GCA_001781625.1 Candidatus Kaiserbacteria bacterium RIFCSPHIGHO2_12_FULL_56_13 | reverse complement strand
TTAAAAGCGCGCGGCGTCTGCGCCGCGCGCTCCTGCGTATGTATGGGGTCAAAAAGCTCGGGCTCATCATCACCGACTCGACGAGCATCCCGCTCCGGCGGGGCGCCATCGGCATCGCGCTCGCCTGGGACGGCCTTGACCCTCTGCGTGATTATCGAGGCACACCCGACATCTTCGGCCGAGCCTTCACCATCGAGCTCGCGAATATCGTTGATGGCCTCGCCGCCGCCGCAGTCCTCGCCATGGGCGAAGGGAAAGAGCAGACGCCCGTAGTTGTCATCCGCGACGCGAAGAACATCGTATTAAAAAATCGTTCTCGGGCCCGCGATCAACTTATGGTCACTCCAGAAGACGACCTTTTTGCTCCGCTTCTTTTCACTGGGCGTAAATGGAAGCGTAATAAAAAGAACGACGGCTCGTGATGGCCGTCGTTCAGGGACTGATGATAGGAGGGAACAATTTATGTTCGTGCAATTTGAGCAATGAAAGCATCTCCTCCCAAAGAGACTTGATTATCCTGTGCTTCTTCGTCCGCGGCGTTTTATAGCGGTCGTACATCTTCAAGGTCACGCCGAGGATTCTGAAGGACCTTCCGCCGTCTTGATAGATATTCACGGCGGATACGAGCTTGTCGAGAGCGTAGATAAATTTGCTCTCTTCATCCTTCTGATGCTTATAGGCTCGCATACGAGCTACCAGCCCCGGAAACGCAGACCATTCGCTCGCGATGCGCGCGAGCGCCTTACGTTCGCGCTTCTCTTTCGTGCGATGCGAAGGAACTCGGCCGCATCCTGACTCTTTGAAGGCAGGCGTGTCTCTCGCGTACGTCTCGACGATGTCATGGACGAGTCCATACTCGATGAGACGCTGTAAATCGAGACCAAGCGAAAGGCGTTCATTCAGGTACCAGGCGCACATCGCAACTTGAAATGAGTGTTCGCCATCGGGCTCTTTGCCCGACACACCCTTGAACCACACAGTCCGTTCGATAGCGCGGAATTTGTTCGTGAACGCCACGAAACTCATTAAGTCATTCAACCGCTCTGAAGTCGGAACGGCAAAAGATTTTCTCTTGGTCATCGACCGACTCCTTGTAGTTGATCCGTGATGAAAATACTACCTTATTATCTTTACGTCAATCGTGCATGCTACCATCTTCGTGTGGCATTTATAACGATTGAGGGCGGTGAGGGGGTGGGGAAAACGACGCAGGTAAAGCTGCTTAAAGAACGGTTTCCAAAAATCTATCCCGACCACAAATTTATTTTTACAAAGGAGCCGGGCGGGACGCTGTTTGCAGACAAAGTTCGAGAATTAATTTTAAGTGATGCGGCAAAAGAAGTGAGTGGCAAGGCAATATTTGGTCTCTTCCTCGCTTCGCGTCTTGATCATGTCGAGCGTATCATCGATCCAGCGCTGAAGAATAGAGAGGTCGTCGTGTGTGACCGGTTCGCGGCCTCAACCTATGCGTACCAAAT
>MFLS01000023.1:41131-44704 GCA_001781625.1 Candidatus Kaiserbacteria bacterium RIFCSPHIGHO2_12_FULL_56_13 | reverse complement strand
CCCTCATTCGTCATCGGCACGCCTGGCCGCCTTAAAGACCTGATGGAGCGTCGCTCCCTTGACCTCTCGGGTTTCGGCACTGTCGTGCTTGATGAAGCTGACCGGATGCTCGATATGGGCTTTATCGACGACATGCGTTTCATCCTAGGGTGTATGCAGGGCGAAAGACACACTCTCTTTTTCTCCGCGACTCTCGGGAAAGACATCGAGCGACTGATTGGGGACTTTTTAAAAAGCCCAGTACGCATTTCGGTCAAGACACGCGATACCCCGAAGAATATCGAGCAGGATATCGTACGCATCCCGCGTGGTGTCGATAAGCTCGAGGTACTCGCAGGACTGCTCAAAACCCCTGATTTCACTCGCGTGCTTATCTTCGGCCGCACCAAGCACGGAGTAAAGAAGCTTGCAAAACTCCTTTCGCGTATGCATATCCACGCTGAATCTATTCATGGTAACAAGAGCCATAACGCGCGCGAGCGGGCGCTCCGCGACTTTAAAGAGGGCAAGGTGCAGGCTCTTGTCGCGACCGACGTCGCAGCGCGCGGCCTCGATATCCCCGATGTGTCCCACGTCATCAATTACGACCTCCCGGGGACCTATGAGGACTATATCCACCGTGTCGGCCGCACGGGCCGCCACGTTGCGAAGGGTAAGGCACTGACCTTCGTGCAGGAGTAATCCCCACCACCGCTCTTGACAAAAGACCTCGAGTGTGTGTATAATATAAAAAGGCAATGTGGAGGGATATCATGTATTTTTTTATGAGTCTGGTAATCGGTGTCGGCATGATGAGCGCCGCCGCTCATGTGGCTATGAGGCCACGAGCGCGGTGGCGTACAGTTGTCTGCGCGGCGCTTACCGGATTCGTCGGTGCGGCTTTCTTGGTGGCCGCTGTATATCCGGCTTTAACGCTCTCGCCCTAAAGAGCGAGAGCAGAAAACCCGCGTCCTCTTGAGGGAGGACGCGGGTTTTACATTTCTTTGCGGCTCTCGAGCGCGGCGCGTATGGTCTCGGCGTCGGAGTACTCGAGCTCACTCCCTGTTGCAAGACCGCGGCCGAGTGCCGAGATTTTTATTTTGGTTCGAAAGGGGGAAAGGAGGTCACGCACGCGGTCGGCCGTGTGTTCGCCCTCGCTCGTGGCAGAGAGAGCAAGCACGATTTCTTTGAGGCCTTTTTTGAGACGCTTCTCGATCGCTTTTGTGAGTTCCTTTTCGCGTATCGCCCCCTTACCCGAAAGAGTCAACACGCCGCCCAAGACGAAGTAGCGGCCTTTATAGTTACCGGCGCGTTCAACTGCCGAGAGGTCTTGGTCTTTTTCGACAAGCATCAAAAGGGCGTTGTCGCGCGCGGTATCGGTGCAAGAGGAGCAGGTAGCGCCGCTGCCGTTTGCAAACCGCATGCACTCACTGCACTGGCGCACATCGCTCCCGATGCTTGCGATGAGCTTTGAGAATTTTGCACGCTCTGCCTCTGGCAACGACAACAGGTGATAGACGAATCTTTTTGCCTGGCGAGGCCCGATTCCCGGGAGGCGTGCGAATGCTTGAGCGAGCTCCTCAATACGATCCATAGCTAAAATGGTCCCTCAAGTTCGCTATAGCCCGACTTGTCGACAGGGAGAAAGGTCGCCCGTTTTTCATCGAAGTAGAGTTCGACGCGGCCTGTGGGGCCGTTACGGTGCTTCTCGATCAAGATCTCGGCGACGCCCGGCTTTGCGCTCTCGGGGTTACGCTTGTCATCGCGGTGGATGAACATCACCACATCGGCGTCCTGCTCGATCGAGCCCGAATCGCGCAAGTCAGAGAGCCGCGGCTTGCCGCCGCGAGTCTCCACGGCGCGTGAGAGCTGGGAGAGCGCTAAAACCGGCACCTCAAGTTCGCGTGCGAGCGATTTAAGGGAGCGAGAGATCTCGGTGACTTGCTGGACAAGAGAGTCAGAGGCCCTGGTCGAGGTCGGCGCCATGAGTTGAAGGTAGTCGACGACGAGGAGGCCAATACCGCGCTCCCGTTTCAAACGCCTGGCGACCGCGCGCATCGCGAGAATATTGTTGCCCGGCTTGTCGTCGATGTAGATGGGCGCTTTGGAGAGATTCTCAAGTGCGTCGCGAATTTTCGCGAAATCTTCTTCAGCGCGGATCGTACCAGTGCGAATGTTCCACGCGTTCACATAGGACTCGGCGGCGAGCATGCGGTCGACGAGCTGTTCAGAGCTCATCTCGAGGGAGAAGATGCCGACCGGCACCCCGTAGCGCACGGCGGCGTTCCTCGCGATGTCAAGGGCGAGCGAGGTCTTTCCCATCGAGGGACGTGCCGCGAGGATGATGAGATCAGATTTATGGAGACCAGAGAGGAGATTATCGAGGTTGTGAAAACCGGTCGGTACGCCGCGGATACCGTCTTCTTTTTTCGACAAGGTTTCAAGGCGATCCCATGCATCAGAGAGTTTTTCGGCGATCGCGGTGAACTTGTGCGCGGCCGCCGCATTCCCGATCGCGTAAACTTTTTTCTCCGCCTCGTCGAGCACTTCGTGCGTGTCGCGCACTTCGTCATAGGCCAATTCAGAGATCTCGTACGAAGTTTCGATCAGGGAGCGAAGGATATGTTTTTTCGAGACAAGGTCGGCATATGAGCCCACATTGCCAGGCGTGGGGGCCACACCAGCAAGTTCGGCGAGGTAGCTTCGCCCGCCCACGCGCTCGAGAGTGCCGCGGCTTTGGAGGCGCTCAGCAAGCGTCAGCTGGTCGATCGGCTCGCTGCGATCAGCAAGCTCGCGCATGGCCTCGTAGATAAGGCGGTGTTTGTCGGCATAAAAGGAATCCGCATGAATCAGGTCAGCCACATCGTGAATCGCATCGGGTTTGAGGAGGAGGGAACCCAAGAGAGCCCGCTCTGATTCTAAACTTTGGGGCGGGATGCGATCGACAGCCATCGGGGCTGATTTTCCCTCATGGAGTGCGGCGGGTCAATATGGGGCCCTCGGGGCCGTCCTCCACACGATATCCACTCTCGGTGATTTCTCGCCTCAAGTGGTCGGCAGTTTCAAAATCGAGGGCGTCGCGAGCGGCTTCGCGCCTTGTGACAAGCTCGCGCACCTTCTTAGGGAGGGCGCGGAGGGTTATTGGAGCCGCTTCTTTTGGCGGGGCGGTAAGGGAGAGGCCGAAGAGCCCTTCAGCGCCCTCAATAAGCCCCCACTTCTCCTCGGGGGTCAGATCTTCGCTTTTGAGGGCCTCCCAGAAGATGCCGAGCGCCTGGGGAGTCGCGAGATCATTTCGCACCGCCGCTTTAAATTGGTTCAGCGTAGCCGAGTCGTGCGCGCGCCCGCGCGATTCCTCTCTCAGGATGCGGGCATGTCTCCAGAGCCTGATCAGAGCGTCGTGAGCGGCAGACAATGCCTCCCATGAGAAAGAGAGGGGGGTTCGGTAATGCGCTTGGAGAAAGAAGTAGCGGAGTGCGAGCGGGTGACACCCCCTTTCGACAAGGTCGGGGAGGAAAATGTAGTTACCGAGCGACTTCGAGACTTTCTCTCCTTGTATGGTGAGAAAAGCGACATGCATCCAGTGGCGGACGAATC
>MFLS01000023.1:28581-41098 GCA_001781625.1 Candidatus Kaiserbacteria bacterium RIFCSPHIGHO2_12_FULL_56_13 | reverse complement strand
CGGTGTGGATGTCGATCTCGGTACCGAGGAGGGCTCGGTTCATCGCCGAGCACTCGAGATGCCAGCCAGGGTTGCCGCGACCCCACGGCGAGTCCCACTGTTGGAGGTCGTGCGGCTTTGCGGTACGCCAGAGTGCGAAATCGCTCGGGTGCCGTTTTCCCTTGACCACCTTCATGCGTGCTTCAGCTTTCAAATCGGCGCCCTCGCGGTTGCCGAGTTTGCCATAGTGGGGGAATCTGCTCGTGTCGAAATAGAGCCCGTCGGGGATGCGGTATGCAAAACCCTTCTCCTCCAGGGTTTTTGCGAGCGCGATCTGCTCTTTGATGTAATCCGTCGCTTTGGGGAAGAGGATATGCCGCGTGTTGATATTTAAGGCCTCGAGGTCTTCGATGAAGAGCTTCGTGTATTGTCGTGCGATCTCGGCCGGCGATTTTTTCTCTCGAGCGGCGCCGATTGCCATCTTATCCTCACCCTCTTCGCCGTCGCCGACCAAGTGCCCGACATCGGTGATATTGATGACGCGGCGTAGGCGGTAGCCGGCGTCAGCAAGGACGCGCGCAATAGTGTCGGCGAAGACATACGCGCGCAAGTTGCCGATATGCGAGCGGTCGTAGACCGTGGGGCCGCAGGAGTACATCGTGGCTTCGCCGGGACGCACGGGGACAAAGAGCTCCTCGTCCCCCGTCAGCGTGTCGTAAAAGAAGAGGCGAGGCGTCGAAGAAGTGCTCTTGGGCTTCGAGAAGAACGGCCACATAGGTCAGATCCAGTGCTTGATGCGAAAGAAGATAAAGAAGCAGATTGTGAAGCTAAACATGATGCCCATGATGATCCAAAAGTCGTGGGGGAGGCCCACGATAGGGAGGTAGTCGGTATTCATGCCGAGAATGCTTGCGATGAGGGAGAGGGGAAAGGTGACGAAGGCCATGATAGTGAGGACCTTCATGATCTCATTTTGGCGGGCATTCAAGAGCCCGGCGTTGGTTTCGCGTATTTCGGTTGCGACCGCGCGCAGGGCTTCGATGAGGTGCAGCGTTTGCGCGTGTTCGGCGAGAATACGATTCACGCGAGTAGTAAACGCATCGTTGAAAAAGGCATGCTCTTCGAGTTCGTGTAAAAAGAGTTCAAGTGGCGCTTCGTGGTTTGCTACGGCCGCTTCAAGGTGGAGGAAGACGCGACTGATCTCGGAGATGGCTTGGATCGTCACCCCCTCCTTGTCAGTAAACATGTCGCGCTCAATGCGCTCGAGGCGCTTGCCCGCGCTCGTCGCGTAGTCACGGATATTCATGAAGAGGTGGTTGAAGAGGAGTTCAAGCAAGGCTTCGACGGCAACGGGTTCTCGAAAGTGAGTAAGCGCATTTGTCTCGAGCATTTTGCGCAGTTCGTGGATTGGGGCGACGACCTCATAACGAACCGTGAGCACGAAGTGTTTGCCGACGACAAAATCGACTTCTTGCACCGTCCGTTCGGCAGGGAAGTGGAGTACGAGGAGCAAGGTCTCCTCTTCGTGCAAAACGCGGGGAAACGGGGTGGGGGAGAGGAGCTCCTCAACGATGCGTCCTCCGAACCCGAGCTCATCTGCGACCTCGCGTACTTCATCGGCAGTGGGATGTTCGAGATCGATCCAGCGCGCATCGCTTTCGCCAAAGCGAAATACCATGCGAACAGCATACCACATGCTATACTACTCGTGATATGCAGCGGGGTTTGACGCGCTACGCCGTTGGAGCGGCCCTCATTGCCGCTCTTTCATTTGGCGCGGGTTTTGTGACGGGAGGCACCAGCTCTTCGGCGACCTTTGTTTCGCACCTGCCCTTAATCGGGGACGGCCTTGACGCAACTCCCGCCGAGATGGACCTCGCGAATTTTTGGAAGGCGTGGAACGCGCTGTCGACCAATTTTGTGCAAACGCATAGCTCATCGACGACGCCGACCGATGAGGACAGGCTCTGGGGTGCGATCGAAGGCCTCGCCGCCGCCTATGACGATCCGTATACCGTTTTCTTTCCCCCCGCCGAAGCGAAAAAGTTCGAAGAGAGCATTTCAGGCAACTTCAGTGGCATCGGCGTCGAGATTGATGTCAAAAAAGGGGTGGTGATGGTCGTTGCCCCGCTCAAAGGCACACCGGCCGAGGCGGCCGGTGTAAAGGCGGGCGACGCCATCGTCGGGATCGACGGCCATTCAACCGAGGGCATGACGGTCGACCGAGCTGTCGGGCTCATTCGCGGAGAGTTCGGGACAAAGGTGACGCTCACGCTGTTTCGCGGCGATGACACGTTCGATATCGTGATTACGCGCGGCACGATCCAGGTACCCGAAATCGATGACGGCTTTGAGGGCAGTGTGTATCGCATCGCTCTGTTTGAATTTTCGGCGACCTCGGCGGGTCTTTTTGATGAAGCCTTCGAGCGCTTCAAACGCTCGGGCGCGCAACACCTCATCATTGATGTGCGTGGCAACCCGGGCGGCTACCTTGAATCGGCCGTCAATATTGCAAGCCACTTTCTCCCCAAAGGTGTCGTTGTGGTCACTGAAGATTATAAAAATAAAAATGGCGCAGGGGATGAGGAGCACCGAAGCTATGGCTCCCACGACCTCCCTCCCGGTACAAAGGTCGTGGTGCTGATTGATGGCGGCTCGGCGTCTGCGTCAGAAATCTTTGCGGGGGCGCTCCGCGACCACGGCATCGCAACCTTGATCGGCACACAGTCATTTGGCAAGGGCTCGGTGCAAGAGTTGATCGCAATCGCCGACGGCTCGCTGAAAGTTACCGTTGCGCGCTGGGTGACACCCTCGGGCACCTCAATTGCCGAGGGCGGCTTGACCCCTGATCTCGTCGTCAATCGCACGGAGGATGATGTGAATGCCGACCGCGACCCGCAAATGGAGCGCGCGGTCGAATTTTTGACGGCGGGTGCCTAGTTTTGCTAAGATAGCTCGACATGAAAGTCGTATTACTGAAGGATGTAAAGGGGGTGGGGAGGGCGCATGAGGTCGTCGAGGCAAAAGACGGCCACGCATTGAATCTGCTTATACCAAAAAGGATGGCAATCCCTGCCACTTTAGGCGCTTTGAGAGAAGCCGAGCTCCGGCAGAAACAAGCCGCGGTGAAGCGCGAACTCGACCGCAAGCTCGTCGAGGAGCGTATCGCCGCACTTGCCGAAGGTCGCGTCGTGATTTGCAAAAAGGTGAACGAACAAGGGCATCTCTATGATGCCGTCGATATAAAGGATATCGCCGAAGCGGCACAGTTGCCTGAAGGGGTCATCAGGCTCGAAAAGCCGATAAAAGAAACCGGCACTTACAACATCCCCATTTCTTCGGGTGAAGTTTTCGGTACGATCGCTATTTCAATCGAGGCGGAGTCTCGCTAGACGACGTGGGCGACTGTTTTGCGGATGATCTTGCCGTCGTAGCGGCGAAAGCGCTTGTTGGTGAAAGAGACCTTGCCTTCGCAGGCGGCGAAGAGCGTGTGGTCGCGGCCGACTTTTACATTTTTCCCCGGTTCAACCTTGGTGCCGCGCTGGCGAACGATGATCATGCCGGGGCGCGCCGACGCGCCGTCAGCAAGCTTCACCCCGAGGTACTTCGGGTTTGAATCGCGCAGGTTTTTTGTTGAGCCGCCGGCTTTAGTTGATGCCATATGTGGTATCGTTTGACCATATGATTGTATCAGAGTTTGCCGCGCGGAGCAAGTTAGTGCTCCAAAAGATCCCGCGCGATGTCCTCATCGTCGCCATCCTGTTTTTTTCTTCATCGGCAAGCTTCGGCCTTGGTATCTTGGCTGGCCGAGACATAGGGCAGGGGAGCGGCTTTTCTATCACCGAGATACCGCTCACGGCTTCTCCGCAGGGCGGCCCTTCGGCGGCCGCTGTCCCTGCCGCTATTCCCGCAGGCGGACAGGTCGTTGCGTCAAAAAGCGGTAGCAAGTATCACCTGCCGTGGTGCTCAGGCGCGCAAGCGATCAAAGAGGAGAATAAAGTATGGTTCGCGAGTCGTGAGGCGGCTGAAGCTGCGGGTTACGAGCCAGCAGCGAATTGCAAGGGGTTATAATAATATATAAAAGGCCGCTATGGACTCGCTCAACCACGATCTCTCACAAGTCATTACTGAAGGCAAGGCGAGCATGCCCGAACATCCGCCGCCCTTGGTTTGCAAGCCGCAAAGAGTTGAACCGTGGCGTCTGGTGAAGATCATGAAGGAGTTTACCGACGGCTTCGAGACCATACGCCGGTACGGCCTCGCCGCGTCATTTTTTGGCACCTCGCGCGCCTCTTTCGAAGACGCGGTCTACCAGCACGCCTCGGAGCTTGCCACGCGCCTTAGTCAAAAGGGCTTTGCAATCATCACCGGCGGGGCCGCGGGCGTGATGCAAGCCGCCAATAAAGGCGCATATGAATCTGGCGGCGCGTCGGTCGGCCTCAACATCGATCTGTCGAACGGCCAAGGATACAATCAATTCTTGACCGACAAGCTCCAATTCGACCACTTTTTCGTACGTAAAACGATGCTGACCTATGCCTCTGAAGTGTACGTCTATTTCCCTGGCGGATTCGGGACTCTGGATGAGTTTTTCGAGATACTGACCCTTATCCAAACCGACAAGATCCGTAAAGTGCCGATCGTCCTTTTTGGCAAGACATTTTGGACGCCCTTGCTCGCATTCATCGAGGATATGCTTTACAAGAAGCATCAAGCGATCGATAAGGGGGACATGGAGCTCTATACGCTCGTCGATTCTGTCGATGAGGCGTACGACTACATAGTCAAGAATGTGCAGTGTTAGTGGTTAATGGTCGGAAAAGGTATATTGTGCGACCTTATGCTCTTCCTCGACCTCGGGATGCCAAGAATCAACTTGACACTTTGTTTTGAATAAGTTCAATGAGCCACTGCCACGCCATCACCATGAGCTGAAAGAGGTAGGCAAAATTTTCGCGTCCTGCAGGCGAGTTGACGATCTCTTGGAGAGAAATGCCGAAAAAGGAGAGGGCAAGGACCCCGACGACTATCCAAAAGATGAGCTTCAGCATACAGACTCCCCCACTTTATCACACTCACAGGTAGGAGAGCGGGTTGAGGTACGCGTTCACTGGAGCGATCGGTATGGTAACTGCATGGCCGTTCTTGCAGGTGTACAGTTTGAAGGAGACCGCATCGGCAAAGTAAACCCCGAAGTGGAGGTGAGGCCCGGTCGCATAGCCCGTATTCCCCGAAAAGCCGATCACCTGCCCGGTGACGGCAAAATCATTCTTGGTGATGCTGATATCGGAGAGATGCGCATACAAGGTCGCGAGGCCGTTGTTGTGTTTTATCAAGACCCATTTCCCATACTGGCAGTTCTGTACGGAGCCGAGGTTGATCTCGAGCACCGTGCCAGAGAGCGCCGCGCGTACCGGCGTCCCGATCGACGCGCGGAAATCGACCCCATCATGCGTCCCCGAGGTATAGAGGCGCTTGGATGACAAGGTTGTGCCAAATTGTTGGGTGATGAAAATGCTATCAAGCGGGGAGCGCAAAACCCCCTTCCCTGCCGGAGGGATCTTTGAGGGGTCGAGCACATATTCGAGCTCGGAGGCGAGCTCGAAGAGCGCCGCCTCGAAGGCTGCCTCTTCGGCACGCTTCTCATCGAGGAGTTTTTGGTACGCGCTTTCCTGGTTTTGCGTGTCGGCGAGGAGCTTTTGCTGGGCGGCTTTATTCAAGTCGACTGATTTCTTTTGGAGCGTGAGATTGCGCTCTAGTGATTCGAGCTTTGTTTTTGCCGCCGCAACTTCATCGCGATTTATCGCAAGAGCTTCGCGCGTGGCTTTGAGCTCTACAATATGGTCAGCGAGTGCACGGTTGAACTGATTCATCGCCTCTGCCGCCTGCCATGCGTCAGAGAGCGAGCGTGCAGTGAACACTTGGGCAACGAGGGGCTCTTGTTCGCCTTGGGCCACCGCGCGCAAGGCCTTAGCGATCGCCGCTTGGTCGGTTTCGATTGTCACCTCTTTGTCGCCGATTGCGATGCCGAGTCGTCGGAGTTCGAGATTGGCTGAATAAATCTTATTTTGGGTGACGGAGATCTCGGCGGCAAGCTGTTTTTGCGAGAGCGTGAGCGAGTTAATGGCCGATTGAAGCGTGTTTTTTTGCTTCGCAAGTTCGTCAACCTGCCGTTGATACTCGACTATTTCGGCCTGGAGAGCGCGGATCTGCTCGTTGTGGGCGTCGATTTGCGCCTGAATGTCGGTAGCCGACTGGGCATAGGCAACAAAGGGCAGAAAAAGCAAAAACAGCAGGAGCGCACGAATCATTATGAAAGTATAGCAATGGCCGCACGTATCCGCTCCGTGGCCGTTTGTTTGCCAAGAAGCGCGATCAAGGTAAAGGGATCGGGCGAACGCTCTTGCCCGGAGAGCGCATAGCGGAGCGGCCAAAGGGTAGCTCCCCTGCCCTCTTTGTCTGCGTAAGACATCAGTGCGGCCCTGACGCGTTCGGGTTCTGTCGAATCCGGTATGAGCTCCATGAGGTCATTGAGGTATCTCGCCGTGTTGCCCCCCTTTGAAGTGAGCAAAGCCCGATTGAGTGAAGGAGTCGCAAAGAGACACGCGAGTTCGCCCTTGAGGAGCTCGCGTGCCTCGCCAAAGGTGTGTGCGCGCTCTTTCAAAAGAGGCACGGCTTTGCGGACAGATTCATCAAAGGCCCCCCGCGCAAGGTACTCATCAGGGGTGAGCTTGCGCATCCAGCGCTGATTGACCGAGAGCAATTTGTCGCGATCCCACGACGCGCCGCTTTTTTGGACCCGTTCGAGCGAAAAATCCTCGACAAGCTCCGCGAGAGAGAAATCTTCACGCTCATCACCCGGATTCCACCCGAGGAGCGCGAGATAGTTCACCATCGCTTCGGGCATACAGCCCTCGGCGCGATAATCCATGAGCGAAGTCGCACCGCTCCTTTTTGAGAGTTTGGTGCGCTTCTTGTCGAGGATCAAGGGCAAGTGCGCGTAGATCGGGCGCGGCGCCCCTACGGCCTCTTGGATGAGGATTTGGCGCGCCGTGTTCGAGATATGATCCTCGCCGCGTATCACATGCGTCACTCCCGAATCCATATCGTCGACGACCACGGCGAAGTGGTACAAGGGGTCGGTCATAGACCGCGCGATAACAAAGTCGCCGAGTTCGCCGGTGTGCGTGTTGATGGGGCCATGCACAAGGTCGTCAAACACCACCTCGGTGCCGGGGTTTTTGAGCCGCACCACGTCTACCTCTTCGGCCGGGTTGTCTTTTTTTGGCTCTTTCGATACATACGCTTTGCCGCTTGTGACAGCTTTTTCGAGCACCTCTTGATACCGGTTCGTGCGTTCGCTTTGGCGCAAAAATTCGTCCCACGAAAGGCCGAGCCAACGCAGGCCTTCGATAATCTCGTCTTCGAACTCGCGCATCGAGCGTGCGCGATCAGTATCTTCGCTCCGAAATACTACCCTCCCCCCCTTCCCTCTTGCATAAAGATAGTTAAAAAGCGCGGTACGTGCCGTACCGATGTGCAATCGGCCGGTCGGCGAGGGCGGGATGCGAGTGACAACCTTCATGATTCGTGCGAGAGGGCGATCGAGAGCGCCTCCTCGGCAAGCACCCTTGCGGCATCTGGATTCGCGAAGGCGGCCCCGCGCTCGGCCATGCTCTTTGCAAGCTCAAGGTCCCCCACGATGCGTCTCACTTCAGAAACGAGGAGATTCGGGGTCAAGTTCGTCTCCTCGAGGACGACGGCGCCGCCGCTTCGCGCATAGGCGTAGGCATTCGTGCGTTGATCGTGGCTCACCGCTTCGGGGATAGGCACTAAGATGACGGGCTTCTTCCATAGTGCGATTTCGGTGATCGTGCCTGATCCTGCGCGCGAGACTACGAGGTCAGCGGCGCCGGCGGCCTGGCGGAGCGCGAGCGCCGAGAGGTAGTTGAACGGGTGATAACGTTCCCGGTGTTCGCTCCCCTCGAGCGCCACCTTTGCGGTGCTCTCGACTTCGGCAAAAAGCTTAGGGCCTGTTTGGTGGATGATATTCGCGAAGCGCACGAGTTCAGGCAAGGCCGACAGCACGACATCATTGATGCGCTTCGCGCCCAAGGAGCCGCCGAGGACAAGGATGGTTGGCACATCTTTTTCAAGATGGAGAAACTCGCGTGCGCCCTCTCTTTCAAGGCGCAATAGTTCTTTTCGGACCGGGATGCCGGTTTGGGCGATCTTTTCGCGCGTCTTTTTCGGGAAGTAGCTCATCGACTCGGGGAAAGTGATCGCGATGCGGCGCGCGAAGCGCGCCGCAGCAAGATTTGCTCTCCCCGGCTTTGAGTCTGATTCGTGGATGATTACCGGGATGCGAAGAAATCGTGCGGCCATGGTTACCGGTACTGAAGGATAACCGCCCTTTGAAACAACCACATCAGGGTACAGACGATACAGGGTAATGATGGCTATCGCAAAGCCGATGAAAGTTGCGAAAAAGCCGGTGAAGTTCAAGAGTGAGAAGTAGCGACGCACCTTCCCTGCCGGGATCTTGATGTAGACAATCCCGTTCTCAAAAAGCGACGGTGCGTCGAATGGCTCGCTCGCAAGATAGTAGAGGCGCGGCTCGACGAGGCGCTCTTCGTGCACCGTGTCGCGTATCGCTTCAGCTATCGCAACGAGGGGGTAAAAGTGCCCGCCGCTCCCTCCCCCGGTAAACACGATCGTCATCGAAACAGTATATCAAGCGGCGCTCTTTCTATGGGGACAAAATGGGGTCAGCCACTATTCTTCTTTGGCCTCCCGACCGGATGTACTGTTTGCTCCAAGCCATGTTCCTTAACCATAGCATCAATTCACGAACTCTTGCCATACTCTCTCTTCTCCGCCGAGACCGCAAAATCGGACATCCGATGTCCGATTTTGCATGTGTTATCCAAAATAAAAGTCTCTAATAAGCGCTGATGTTCTGAAGCTCTATAAATCGGACAGAGAAGGCACGCACAGATGCTTCGGGGTCTTTAAACAGTGTATCGAGCGATTTGCTTTCTTCTTTTGCGTAGGCTCGCCGTAGGTACTGAGCAGTAAGGCCTTGGAATTTTCTTTCTGCCGTGTTCTCTTCACCCGTCCCCACAGCGATAATCGCTTCCAGCTTACCAGCTGCATTAACGATTGCTCCGCCGGAAGAGCCGTGCTGGGCAGCGGCGTTTCCCCCAAGTTCTACAATATCTATACCCGACCCAAAAAATGTTTCTCCAGATTTAATACTTCCATTCACTACGGTTTGATAAAGCGAATCAGCAACCTGCTCCCACTCCAAGAATTCACTTGCGTACCCAACTATGACGACTGGTTCTTTGACGAACGTTTCCGAATCATTGAGTGGAATGTAGGGAAATGCTTCAGACAATGGGTCATCAGTCAACGAACCCGTTATAAACAAAAACGCATAATCATAATCGCCATTGACTCCAGTGTACATTTGCCGAAGTACTGAGATGCCATTTCTAGCCACCCATTGGGGCGAAATAAACATTAGCTTTGCTATATAGGCTGGTTTAGCCGGGTTCCCCGTACGCACGATACAGTTGGTATCAAAGTCACGGTCGCCCATATAAAGGAAATAGAACGCGACGTGGGCGTTTGTGACTATGATGCCTCTAGGGTCTATGATAACTCCACTTCCAGACATTTCTGTAGTAATAGGAAGTGTAGAAGCGCAAACAACATTAACGACGGCTGCTCGTGTTTTTATAGCGGCTAGTGATAAGTCTGATTTTGAGACAGCGACCTCAACCTTAACGACTTTTTCTTTGACCTCGTCTTTTGGTTCTTGAGCGATCTTTTGATCGGTTGTGGTTGACTGTACCAATTCTTTGGTTTCGATGGTTTCAGTGGTTGAGACACCATCGCTTGCTGGCGTAGAGATAGCGGTGGCGTTTTGTGAAATTGGAACGGAGAATATTTCAATTAAAACAACTGCTAGAGAGATGAGAGTTACAAATCCGAATCCCAGTAGTAGACGAAAATCCATTAGATTTGTGGAAATGGTGTCAGGTACCTTTTTCACGTTCGGTGCGTCGAATGGCTCGCTCGCAAGATAGTAGAGACGCGGTTCGACGAGGCGCTCTTTCTATGAGCGGCGACATTGAGGATGAATCCGCACATGGCGAGGGCGGAGAGGAGCGCGGTGCCCCCGTGCGAGACGAACGGCAACGGGAGCCCCGTCAAAGGGATGACGCCGAGCATCGCCCCCATATTGATGAAGGCTTGAAAGACGAGCATGAAAGAGAAGCCAAGCGCGATGAGGCCGCCGAAGAGATCGCGCGACTCCCCCGCTATCGTGATGCCGCGCGCCGCAAGCCCCACAAAGAGCGCAAGCAAAAATAGGGCGCCGATAAAGCCGGTCTCTTCAGCAAAGACGGCGAAGACCGAGTCGCCGTCGGGTTCGGGGAGATAGTTGAACTTCTCAACGCTCTGCCCGAACCCTCGCCCGAAGAGCTGACCCGAGCCGATCGCAATCAATGACTGCTGGAGTTGGTAGCTTGTGTTCAAGGGATCGCTCGCGGGATTGATGAAGGTTGTGACCCGTTCGAGCACATACGGGCGAGAGATCACGATTGCGCCTAAGACCGCCACGGCAAGCACGATCGTCGCTATAGTGTGACGCCACGGGGCCCCCGCGGCAAAGTACATCACGGCCCCTGTCATGACGATGAGAAATATGGCCGAGGTGTTCGGTTGTTGAAGTAAGATGAGAGACGGGAGCCCAACGATAGCAAGAAAGGGGAGGAGCCCCTGCTTGAGGTCGCGCAATTCGCGGGCTTTTTTCGCAAACCACCAAGCGAGCATGATGATGACTCCGATTTTGAGAAATTCAACCGGTTGGACGGTCGTAAAGCCAAGATCGATCCAACGTATCGCGCCCCTTGAGTAATGCCCTATCCCGGGTACGAAGACGAGAAGGGTCGCGAGAAGCGTTGCCCCGTAGAGCCACGGGGCCCACCTTTTGATGAATCTAAGCGGAATGCCGCGCGCGGCAAAGAGAGCAAGGACGCCGAATCCTATGCCTAAGAAGCCCTGCACGAGAAGATCTTGCGAGATAGAGGCGTTTTCGCGGGCAAGGAGGCCCAAGGTTGCGGAGGAGAAGATGGCGAATCCGCCGATGACCAAGAGGGAGACGATGATGAGAAAGGCGCGGTCGCCTGAAAAAGCGCGCATGATTATTTAAGGAGCGCGATCGTCATCCCAACGACCGCGCAGACCGCAGAGAGGACCCAGTAGCGCATCGTGACCTTATAGGGCGGCCAGCCGAGGGCCTCGAAGTGGTGGTGCAAAGGTGCGATGCGAAAAATCTTTTTGCCGCGAAATCGTTTCGAGGCGATCTGCAAGACATTCGAAGCGACCGTTGCGAACAACGGGAGGGCGATCAGGGGGAGAGCCGCCACGCCATACCCTTCGCCTAAGGTGTCGGTCATGAACGCGATGACCGCGAGGGTTAGCGTGAGCCCCATCGTGCCCGTTTCGGTCATCCAAAAGCGCGCGGGCGGGATATTGAACCAGAGAAAGGCGAGGATGGCGCCGACCAGAGTTGCCGAGAAGGCCGCGAGATCGATCTGCTCTTGAAAAAAGGCGATGCCGGCGTAAGAGGCGAAGATCGCCGCGAAGACTCCGCCCGCGAGCCCATCGATGCCGTCGATGACGCCGCCGGCATAGAGACCGAGCGAAAGCGCAATAAAGAGCGGGATGATGAGCCAGCCGAAGTAGAGCTCCCCATCGAGCGGGATGCCGATCGAGACGACTTCGAGTTTCGCGTAAAACCACCAGCCGATGAAAAGGGCGAGCAAAGAAATGATGAAGAGACGGGTAACGAGCGGTATGCCGCGCTCTCCCCCCGGAGAGAGATCGAGGAGATCGTTAACGAATCCGATTAAGCCGCCCGCGATCAAGGTCACGAGCGGTATCCAGGTCTGGCTTCGCGAAAGGAAGTCGAGCTTCTCAATAGTGGCGAATGCGGTGAATTCGTTTGCAAACCAGATCCCGAGCGTGACGAGCATCGCGGTGACCCAGATCAAGAGGCCGCCCATGCGAGGGGTCCTGACCTCTGCGTCTTTGCGCAGCTTGCCGAACTCTGTCGCCGGGGCGCCATCGAGGGCTGTTTTACCGGGAGACTTCTTCCACGCTTGGTACTTGTAGAGGTAGTGCGTGAGGAGTGGGGCAAGCGTGATCCCGAGGGCGAATGAAAGCGTCGCCGGAATGAATATTTTGACGATGTCGGCGATGATCATAGCGACTCAACACCGGCAAAGCGCGCGAAAGTCGCGGCGATGAGCATGCTTGCGTCGGTAAATCGCTCTGTTTCAGTTGAGCCGAGGACCACGACGGCGATGGGATGCCCGATTGCGGCATCAAAGACGAGAGCAAGATTGCCGCCCGCAAGATTAGTGGTACCGGTCTTAGAGAGGAGGAGGCGTGGCGCGTTCGCCACCGTCGGGTTCGTATTGAGGATCTCGTAGTGCCGGCCCGCAAGAGTCGTGGCAGATGCTTT
>MFLS01000023.1:10273-28552 GCA_001781625.1 Candidatus Kaiserbacteria bacterium RIFCSPHIGHO2_12_FULL_56_13 | reverse complement strand
GCCGTAACCGCCGGCAACGGCATCTGAAAAGTCGAGGCCGTTGCCGTTGACGGCATATGTGGTCGAGAGACCAAGCGCTGTCGCGGCCGCCTGCAAGGCTGCGGGCGTCGAGGTCGCCCGCTGTGCGGCAAGCGCCGCGGCGATCGCCGAGGCCCCATCGTTGAGGGAGGCGGTCAAGGTAAGTCGAGCCATGTCTTTGAGAGCGAGCGTGTCGCCCACGGCGAAGCGCCGCGGCGTATCGACACGAACATCATCGTCGCTTATCTTTATTGGCATGTCGAGCGAGAGTTCGCGGACAGCGGCCTCGATGGTGAGGAGTTTCGTGAGCGACGCCAAAGGCAGTTGCACATCAGCGTTTTTTTCGTACAGCACTTCTCCGGTCACAAGGTCGTAGACGATCGCTGCTTGCGCGGTCAAAACGAGAGCGGCGTAAGGGTCGGGCGACGTTGTTGCGGTAACCGGCTCTGTCGGTTGAGAGAGGGGGAAGAAGAAGAAAAGAGCAAGGATGCACGAGCCGAGCAAAAGGGCAACGCTTGCCTCGCGCGTAAAGCGAGTGCGGTTTGCGAGCTCCCACAAGTTCGGCGTCTCCATATCCTTATGACTCGTTCGCTTTTTCGCGCAGGGCGACCGCCTCTGCTTCTTGCGAGAGCTCGCTATAACGCGGCAGTTCCCTCCCCCGCTTTACGCTGAGGTGGGCAAGCGCTTCGGGCGTGAGTGAATAACGAATTTTGCGGCGATCGCGCTCGTCCTCGTCGCCTCTCACAAGGCCGCGCACGAGAAGCGTGCGCACCGAGGTCGAGGAGTTAACCCCGCGCACCCAATCGATCTCGCTCCGGGTTGAGCCGGACCGGTAGGCGATGACCGCCAAGGTCTCGAGCCCCGCCCGCCCGAGATCGCGCGAAAGCTCGTTTTCGCGGAGTTTCTTGACGATATTCGCGGCTTCGGGAGCGGTGCGAAGCTCAATCTCTTTGTCAGCTTCGACGATCGCGAGCCCACGGCTTTTTAAGGCCGAGCCGAGGGCCTCGAGGGCCATATCAAGGCCCTCCTCATCGATCCCCAGGAGTTTCATGAGCTCTCCTTTTTCAACCGGTTCTCCAGCGGCAAATAGCAGTGCCTCAAGAGCTTGGGGCGGCGTCAACATTCACCCTATTTTAGCCGTAGCGGGGGACTTTGTCGACTGTGGTGTGGAAGATGCGGATATCTCCATGACGCTCGAATTGCTCGACGGCGACCGCACCTTGCTTCACGAGCTCGAGGAGGGCGAGAAAGGAGACGATGACCTCTATCTTCTCCTTCGTCGATCTCGAAAATTCTTTGAATGAAAGATTCATCGCCTGTTCGACGCGCTCGGCGAGCCGCTCCATCATCTCTTCGATCGTTACCATCGGCTTCACGCGCGCTTCAGGCAATTTCTTAACTTCCTCGCGTAGAGCAATGATGCGCGCAAGCGCTTTTGCCAAGGCGTCGGCCGAAAGGTCTTTGCTTGGGGTAAACGTGACGAGAGGCGCGCGCTCCCCTGCCGCAAAGAGGGGCCGCTGGCCAAAAACTCTGCCAAGCTCGCGCGCCGCGAGGCGAACGCGCTCGTATGCGGCGAGCCGCTGCTCAAGATCCTTGATATCCCCCTCCTCTTCATCGGAGAGCTCGAGATCGGGTATCAGGGAGCGCGATTTGATGAGGAGCAAGGTCGCGGCGATCTGTATGAAATCAGCCGCTTCATCGATTGGGAAACGCTCTTGCGCCTTCACGTGCTTCACAAATTCATCGGTGATCGAGGCCAAAGCAAGTTCGTTGACGAGGAGCTTGTGCGCCTCGATGAGGTCGAGGAGGAGCCCCAGCGGGCCTTCGTAGGCCGGGGTGATTATCCTGAAGTCACTCTTCAACAGTGTCAGATTCATGGAGGAGGATGTCGATACGGTTTAAGTCACGGGGAAAAAGGGTCGCCTCTTTGACATTCGGGAGCTCGAGCATGCGTGCGGTGAAGCGTTCGAGGCCCGTTGCCGAGCCGCCATGAGGCGGCATACCGTACTTGAAAGCCTGGAGGTAGAAAGAAAACTTGTCTGGGTCGAGCCCCTTCGCTTTCGCCGCCGCGACAAGCGTATCGTATTCGTGAATTCTTTGACCACCCGTCGTTATCTCAAGGCCGCGAAAGAGAAGATCGAAACTTTTCGTATAGCCCGGGTTGTTCTCGTCCTCGTAGGTATAGAAGGGCCGCTTTGCGACCGGGTAATGCGTAATGAAAATAAAATCAGAGCCATGTTCTTTTTTCGCCCATTCGCAAATAGCGCGCTCTTGCTCCGGCTCGAGGTCAGGCTCCTCCCCTGCCCCGAGTATCTTTTGCGCTTCGCGGAGCTTCATCACGGGGAACGGCTGCTCCGGCACGAGCGGTAATTGGACCCCTCGTGCAGTGAAGAAATCAGCGTGTTTTGAGGTAACAGCCCCGACCATCGCCCGCACCACGCTCTCGATGACCGCCATCACTTCGATGTGGTCCTTGATAAAGCCCATCTCGAAGTCAAGCGAGCTGTATTCAGAGAGGTGACGGGTGGTGGCGTGCTTCTCGCCGCGAAAGACCTTGGGAGTCGCAAATACGCGCTCCAGAGTGCCTACCATGATCTGCTTGTAGAGCTGCGGTGAGGTCGCGAGGAAGGCCTTCTTGCCGTAGTAATAGTCGACCGCAAAGGAGGCCGCGCCGCCCTCGACGTCAGCGCCGACCAGGGCCGGCGCTTGAAATTCGATAAATCCCTGTTCGCGAAGCGTTTCGCGAAATGCCTCGACAACTGTCGCCTGGATATTGAAGACGCCGCGTGCGAGCGGCGTTCGCAAGGTCAAGGGCAGATTGTCGAGGTAGGTATCGAGATTGAGGTCGGCAGAGAGGTCGAACGGGAGCTCGGCCGCTTTCGCGAGCACGGCGATCTTTGCGACGGCGAGTTCGATATTCCCGTTTTGTCCATCGACGCGCATTTTCTCCGGTCGTTCGTTCACGATGCCTTCGAGAGTGACCACCCACTCGGGGCGGAGTTTTTCAGCGTCAGCAAGTATTGCGCCAGAGCAGACGGCTTGCACCTTGCCCGAGCGATCGCGGATATCGAAAAAGATGAGCTTGCCGTGGTCGCGCCTCACATCGACCCACCCCGAAATCGAGACGGTTTTACCGACCTGTCCGCCGAGTTCTCCTACCAGAGTTCGTTGCATTCCTTATAAAATAACACGCCCAGTTCGATCCCGCCTACAGGGGGAGTTCGAACTGGGCGTGAGCTTTATACTCCTCGTCTTCATCGCATTCATAATCGATGCGAAGTTGAGCAGGCGAAACGGTGGTGATTAACTTGACTTCAAACGAAGGGCAAGCGGTCATTCGAGCCAACCAGACGGCGAATACGGGTTCGCCGTCTTGTTGCGGCGTGCTAAAAACAACTGATTTCTGCATCCGATCCTCCCGTGCTGACATCAACTATACCACTCCGATGGTGCGGCGCACCTCCTCCATCTTCGCTTCTGAAGCGGCGCGCGCGGCGCGCTTTCCATCCATGAGAACCTGTTCGATGAGAGAAGGGTCGCTCTTGACCTCTTCGTATCTGGTACGCAGAGGCGTAAGAAAGTGGTCCAGGTCTTCAATCAGTGCCTCCTTGAGAGTTTTGTAGTTGCCTTTGTTTTGTTCGTAGAGCGCCTCGAGTTCTTTTGGACTACGCACGAGTGTATGTATCGCGTAGACGTTCTTTGGCCGCTCACCAGAGGAGTCCGTCACAATACTCATCACGGCCTTCGCAAGTTCTTCACGCGAACCGAACAAAGGGATGACATTGCCATAACTCTTACTCATCTTTTGCCCGTCAGTGCCGGGCACGACCGCGACATGAGGCAAAATGTAGGGCTCGGGCAACCGAAATGTTTCTGTACCAAATGTACGATTGAATTTCTCTCCGATATCGCGGGCATACTCAATATGCTGTTTTTGGTCTTGTCCTACCGGTACGACAGCGGTGTTGTAGAGCAAAATATCAGCCGCCATGAGGACGGGGTAGTTAAAGGTGCCGACCGAGACCTCCCTACCCTTAGCCTCGGCGTCTTTGTAGGCGTGCGCGCGCATGAGGTACGGTACGGTTGTGATGGTGTCGAAAATCCACGCGAGCTCGGTATGGGCGGGCACTTCAGACTGTTTAAAAAGAATGACTTTTTTCTCATCAAGACCGGCCGCAAGGTAACCCATCACGAGTTCGCGCGTCCTTCGGCGCATCTCTTCGGCGTCCTGCACTGTGTTCAAGGCGTGATAGTCGGCCACCATGAGGTACGGGGTGTGCGTGCCGGCATTCGCCAATTCGACTTGCTGGCGCATCGCGCCGAAGTAGTTGCCGATGTGGAGCTCTCCCGTGGGCTTAATCCCCGAAAGCATCACGGGTTTTTTATCAGTCATGGGCAAACTTTATCACGAAAATGAAGAGAGGAGTTTAGTGACTTCCGCGTCAGTTACTTGGGGGAAATCGGTATAATAGGCACCGATCGCGCCTAAAAACGGCTCGGAGTCGTCGAGCACCACCACATCATCGGCCTCGTGGCGGAGGTACTCGACGACTTCATGGGGCGCGATCGGTGCCGCAATCACTATCTCGATCGGCAATTCTTTGCGCAAGGAGCGGATAGCGGCGCGCATCGTAAGGCCGGTCGCGATGCCATCATCGACGATGACGGCGAGCTTACCAGTAGCAGGGAGACGCTTTCGACCGACATACGCCTTGCGACGGCGCTTCGTCTCCTCTTGTTCGCGCTTGACTGCCCCCTTGAGCCATATCGGGTCGAGCCGACTCGCTTCTTCTTCATTGCAGACAAGGTCACCCTCTTCAGTCACGGCGCAAACGGCGTACTCCGGGTTTTCGGGGTGGCCGATTTTGCGCGGTATCACGAGTTCCAAGGGGAGCTCGAGCTGACGCGCGACTTCAGCGCCAAGGACGACGCCGCCGCGCGGCAAAGCATAGATTATCGCGTCTTCGTTATCGTAGCGCGCAAGGGCTTTTGCAAGTCGCACCCCCGCATCTTTTCGATTATCGAAGTGCATACACTCCTGTGCGCCTTGCCACACTCTCTTGCTTGTGCCTGAAGTGCGCGTATTGGCGCTTTATTTCGTGGTGCGCAAGATCAAGCGCCTTCCCCACCGATTCACCTCGTGCTTTAGCGCGGAACAACGTCCCCATCGCGAAGAAGTTGATCTCGGCGCGAGAGACATCGCCTTTTTTGTGGTGCTTCGTTATAGTGCCGACCTCGATCGCGCAGGAAAGCTCGCTCCGGTGTTTTTTCGGCGTAAGTTTTTCAAGACGAGTACAGATGCGGTCAATACGCCGCTCAATGGGAGGGGTAAGCACTGTCTTTGTTGCTTTAACCCTCGTCTTCATAGCTCGTTTGTTTTTCAATTTTTTTATTGCAGAGTGTTAGGGTGAGCCGAACAGCGCGCTCCAAACATTGGCGAGCAAGAGGCCGAGAAAGCTTATCGGGACCCCATCGCTCGGGGGCGGGGGCGGGGGCTGACTGCCGCTCATGTAGTCGCCTCCACTTGGCGATTGGCTGAACGAGCCCTCGGGTGGCGGCGAGCTGTAGCTCCCTGATGGAGGTGGCTGGCTAAATGAGCCGCTTGGCGGGGGCGGTGGTTGGTCACCATAGGACGGCTGTTGGTATGGTTGATACTGCTGGTACTGTTGCTCGTACTGTTGCTGATATTGCTGTTCGTACTGTTGCTGATACTGCTGTTGATACTGATTCTCAAAATCCGGAGGCGGGGCACCCTCGCCCTGCTCCCCCATCATTCCTGGCGGCGGGCCATACTGTTCTCCTGGCGGCATGCCGGGCTCTCCTCCGGGCATCATGCCCGGCGTGAATCCTGGAGGCGGCCCATGCTGTTCTCCCTCAAATCCCTCTTCGAATCCTTGGGGTCCAAAATTCCCTTCAGGTCCGAACCGTTGTGGGGGGCCCATCTGGCCGAACTGCTGTTGCTGGTTTTGCGCGAATGACTCGAAGCACGTGCGCATCTTCTCCCCGACATCTCGGCCGATGAATCCTTGGCCGCTCAAGGCGCTGTCGAGATCGGGCACAGAGCTTCGCACGCACTCCGCTACCTCGGGCGGCGCCTGATCGAGCCCTTGGCGGATCTTCTGTACTCCCTCTTGCATACGCGCCTGGTCTTCGGGCCGCACAAGGCCATGCTCTTGAGCAAATGAAAAGCAGGCCTCCGGGTTCGTCTCACAGTAAGCGTCGCACTCCTCTCTCCCGCGACAGCCGCCGGGGCCCTTGCCCCCTGTCTTCTTGATAATCGCGGCTTCTTCAGGCGGGATAAAACCCGCTTCGATGCCGAAGTCCACACACTTTTCAAGGAGTTCGTCTGACTGCGGGTTTTCGCATTGTCGCATCTCGGCAAATGACTTGAAAGGCCCGCGACCGCTCTCGAGCGAGGCGAAGACCTTTTCTGCCTGTTCAACCGACACGTCGGGCGGGAGGAGCCCGGCCTCTTTGCCGAACTCAAAGCACGCGCGCGCCGTAGCGATATCGTCGGGGTCTTCGCACACCTGCTTGCAGGATTTCGCATTTGCGCACTGCGGCGGGAGCTTGGCGCCGCGCTTCAAGGCCCCCACGACCTTTTCGGCCTCGGCGAGCTCATCGGCCGCCATGAGACTATGCTCTTTCGCGTACGCAACACACTCCTCAATGTGGTCGTTTATATCGCAGTAGGCCTTGCAGGCGACGGCGGGGTTATCGCTCTCTGCGGCGCAGCCGCCCGGCCCCCCGTCTTCGACAATTTGATTCACCTTCGCCTCTGCTTCAGCGTGCCCGCCAAGGCCGTAGCGCTTTGCAAAGGCGACGCAGGCGTCCTGGTTCGAGGGCTCGTTGCAGTAGGCCTTACAAGCGAGGCGATCTTCACAGCCGCCGAGCTCTGCGATGGGGAACTCGATATCAAATATCGATTCGGCGCCGGCCGGTGTAGCATACAGGGCTCCAATGACGAAACCGCCCCCTAAAAGCGCGGCGAATATGAGCGCGCGACTATTCGAAAGGGTTTGCATAGGTTTCATTGAAGGGATTGGTTTTATCGAATGCGGTTTCGTCTGGTAAGACCTCGTTTATTGGGTTTACCGTCGTCGGCACGCTGATTTCGGGCGTTGACGCCTGTTCAATTGAACTTTCAAGAGACCCGAGGTCGCCTGTCGAAGAGCCACCGTAGAAATAAATAAGCGCGCCGATGATGACGATCGCCACGATCGCAACACCCCCAAGCGCGTAGGGGTTCATCTTTGATGTGGTATCCATACACTCCCATTGTAGCTCCCGTTTTTCATGCATTTTTACTTATGCACATTTACAAGTGCAGTATTCTTGAATTAGTCCGAACGCATTTCGCCGCCGCAGGCGGCGAGGAAGTCCCCCCGCGAATCCGCCGGCTGGCGGACGGAAAGGCGGCGGAGCCGCACCGCTGACAATTTCAAGTTTTTCTTTGGCGGCATTCAATCCAAAATTCGCAAAGCTAATACCTAAAGAATATAAGATTATGAGAAAAATTACAATTTTAGAAAAAAGTAGAGCCCCAAGCAGAACTACGTTCTGCGAGGGGCTCGATGACGAGGCACGGCGACCTCGTCGCTTAGTTGGACCGGAGCCGACGCATCTTCGGAGCCATCAGGCCCACGAACAGCGCGATGGCCACGAATTGGAAGAAGCTCCTCTCCGTGGCCACGCCCCACTCGGGAGCGTTGGTCATGAGCTGGAAGATGAAGTTGCCGGCGGTCATTCCGACGAAAGACGACACGGCGGTCGGAAGCAGGTGCTTCATTGGTCAGTCCTCCTTCAAGGTGCTGTTTTCGGCGGCACAATACCGCCAAAGTCAGCGGGTTTTTGGAATTCCAATGACACCAACAGCATAGCATATTCGTGCCTTGAAATCAAGGGTAAGCGGGCAGAAATAAGGTTTTTAAGATAGATTAAAAAAATGAGCCCGTGAGTTCAACTCACAGGCTCGTATCATTAGTCATCGTCGTCCTCAACAATGTAGTCCCTGGTGATGTAGTGCGGTAACAGGATGGGATCTCGCCTCTCAGCTGAACCAATCCCGCAAAAGACTCCCCAAGCCGTACCCGCCAGGTCGAGACTCGCGTTCCCGTCGGCTTTGCTCTCGAGCCCGTTCAGCCTCCGATCGCTTAAGTATCCTCTCCAGCTCAGAACATTGGTGAGGAGCACCGTAACCAATACGTAACCCACAGTAAGGGCACGTCTGTCCAGGATTCATGCCAGTACTCATAGTTCGCCTTCCTTGATTTGTGAATGAACAGCCTCAGAAACCGACTACGACTATCAGTTTCTTCCGGCTGATAGCAACATTACCATAATTCTGGTTTCAATACAAAGGGTGTTCGCCGCCTGCGGCGGCGAGCTCTGACTTGCAATTTCCTTTCTGGTGCGCCGGGGAGGATTCGAACCTCCGTAGACCGAAGTCGCGTGGTTTACAGCCACGTGCGATTGACCACTCCGCCACCGACGCGTTTGTTCACTATACGCGATTTCGTGTTCTATTTCAAAACCAAAAGAAGCACCTCGCGGCGGCCTTTGCGGACGAGAGCATAGCTGTCATTGAAGCTCCCTTGCCCTATCTGATAGTTCAGATCGGTGATAATGGTACCGCCGAGAGTGATACCTCTTGACTCGATAAGACGGCGCGCATCACTCTTTGACGAGGCGAGGCCGCCGGCAACGAGAGCGTCTATGAGCGAATAACCCTTTGTGAGATCGGCTTTCGTGAATTTGAGTGATGGCGCTTCGGTGAGCGCGATGGCGCGCTTTTCGCGCGACAGCTCTTCAAAGGGTGTTGGGCCGAACAGAGCTTCGGTGGCGAGCGCGACATGGTTCGCGGTCGTTTCGCCGTGCGCGAGGGCCGAGACGAGACGCGCGAGCGCCTTTTGCCCCTCACGTTCGTTCGGGACTTTGCGCTGCCGCTCTACCAGAGCTTCGATTTCGGCAAGTGGCAAAAAGGTGTACACCTTGAGATATTTTTCAATGCCTTCGTCCGGCACATTGAGCCAAAATTGATAAAAGACAAATGGTGTTGTTTTAAGGGGGTCGAGCCACACTGCATTGCCTTCGCTCTTGCCAAACTTTTTACCCATTGAGTCGGTGATGAGAGGCATGGTGAAGGCATATGCCTCGCGCCCAGCGCGTTTTCGTATAAGCTCGACACCCGAGAGGATGTTGGTCCACTGGTCAGAGGCGCCGATTTGAAGATCGCACTTATATTTTTCATTCAGTACCAAATAGTCATAGCCCTGCAAAAGCGCGTAGGAGAACTCGGTAAACGAGATGCTTTCATCAGGGGTTGCGAGACGCCGCGCGATGATGTCGCGCTTCACAAGATCGTTTACCGTGAAGAGCTTCCCTATTTCGCGCAAAAAGGGCACGAGGCCGAGCCGGGTGAGCCACGCGGCATTGTCGAGCATACGAAAAGGCGTGCCGGGGAGCAGTTTGTAGAGTTGCTTTGAGAGAGCGCGGGTGTTGCGGGCAAGCGTCTTTTCATCAAGCAAGACGCGCTCTCCCTTTTCTCTAGGGTCACCGATCATCCCGGTACCGCCGCCGACCAAGAAGATGAGCTTGTGGCCCGCAAGAGCTAGCCGCTTCATAAGGAGCACCACCGCCAAGTTACCTATCTGCAAAGAGTCGGCTGTCGGGTCGATGCCTAGATACACGGTGCGCGGCTCTTTAAAAATCACTTCGACCGGCGCTGACGATTGTTCGATGAGCCCACGCCTCTTCAATTCCTCCGCTAAGTTCATGGAGAGATTTTATCACTCATGGAGGCCGATATGGAGTTCGTAGAGATGCCGGTAAACGCCGTTCGGGACCTTGATGAGATCGTCGTGCTTCCCCTCCTCGGCAATGATGCCGTCTTTTAAAACAAGGATCTTGTCGGCCTTGCGCACCGTCGAGAGACGGTGCGCGATGATGAAGGTCGTACGGCCTCGCATAAGTTCTTCAAGCGACTTGGTGATGTATTGCTCGGTTTCAGGGTCTAAAGCAGAAGTTGGTTCGTCGAGTATCAAAATGCGCGGATTACGGAGTATTGCGCGCGCGATAGCCACGCGTTGCTTCTGCCCCACCGAGAGCTTGATACCGCGCTCGCCGACTTCTTGCTCATACTTAAGCGGGAACTTCTCAATGAATACGTCGACGTGCGCTTTCTTTGCTGCCGCCTCAACCTCCGCATCGGTCGCTTCAGGCCGCCCATAGCGGATATTGTCTTTGATCGAGGCGTTGAAGAGCACTACCTCTTGCGGCACCACCGCCATCTGATCGCGCAAATCGCGGAGATTTATTTTTCGTATATTGTGGCCGTCAATCAACACCTGCCCCGAATTCGCAAAGTAGTAGCCCGAAATGAGCTCCGCGCTCGTAGACTTCCCTACTCCCGTTTCGCCCACGAAGGCGACGACCTCACCGGGTTCTACGGTGAACGAAACGCCCTTAAGAACCTCGGGCTGATCAGATTCGTAGGCAAAATGCACATCGTTGAATTCAACTTTTCCCTTGAGCCCCTTAAGCGCCACTGCCCTAGGCGGCTCATAGGGCTCGGAAGCGGCGCCAAAAAAGAGTTCGGCGCGGGCAAGCGCCACGAGGCCGTTTTGCACTGTTTGCCATTGGTGGCCGAGCGAAACGAACGGGCCGATAATCATTCCCGCGTAAGAATTGAAGGCGATAAGATCACCGATTGTAATCGCGCCTGCTTGAATGAGATAGACCGAGTAGAAAAAGATGGTCGCCTGCGTCAGCGTAACGATAACGTGCTGGGAGAAGTTGAGATCGCTCCATGCCCGTTCCATCCGATACCAGATAGGCACTGCCTTCTCGAAAAAACCCTTGTAAATGCGGGCGCGTTCATACTCTTCAGCACTTGCCTGCTTGACCGTTTGGACATTCGCATACGCGTCGGCGGCGTCCCCGTATGCGCGATTCCAGATGCGGAATCCCTCTTCTTGATACTTTGAGGTCTTGGGGAGAACGCTCCCGAGGACGATGAGGTAGAGCATCATGCCGCCGAGGAGCACGAACGCAAGAGAGGAGTGTATCGAAAAAGAGATGACGATGCCGATGACAACGGTAAGGAACTGGGGTGCAAGAGTCAGAATCGTATTCACCGCACTCCCGGTCATCCACCCCGCCTTGCTTACATTGTCGGTTATCTCGCCTGTCCGCTGTTTTTTATGAAAGCCGATAGGGAGAGTAAGTAAATGCATATATGCATTTGCTTGGATACCAGCTTCAAGGTCGGTCGTGAGGCGCCGAGTAGAGCGGTCGGCTGCCCAGCTGATGCCGTTCGCAAAGAATTGGACGATCGCCCAGACAAAAAGCACGACGAGCCACGCGGGATACGTGCCGATCGTGTATGGCGTAATGAGCGTATCGAAAAATTTACCAGTGATATACGGCACAACGCCGTTTGCGGCCGCAGCAAGGATCTCGGCGATGCCAAGCGACAAGAGTAGCGTGCGGTACGGGCGAAGCTGACGCCAGAGCGCCATACGTTTTTGCTGCCACGTGAATCGCGGCTTCTTTTCCTCTTGAACCATCAGACTACTGTACTACGAAAACGCGCTTATCGCGCGAGGAAAAAGAGGCCGACGAGTGGAGCAATGAACCACCAAAAGAAATACTCTTTGGGAGCAAACAAGGCGTCGATGGCGGGGGTGAAGGTGTAGAGCTCGCGGACCGGGAAGACGTGATACGCAAGAGCGAGCAAGAAGCCGGCACCGAAAAAGGCGAGGAGCGCCATACCGAAGAGGCCGATGTAGACGAAGTCAGAGACGACCGCGCGCCGCAGGACTAGGTAGGCGATGCCAGCGAGAACCGCGTAAAGCGCGAGAGCAGCTGCAAGCGCAGTGCCGGCCGGTGAACTCGGGAGATACGAGGTGTAGGGGAAGACGGTGTAGAGCGCATAGCCCACGTAAAAAGACATCAGGAGACCGATGAAAGGCCCCCGCCCGACATACCACGCGAACAAAAAAAGGACGCCGACGAGGACGAGGATAATGAGAAAGTCGCTCGCGGCTCCCCACGCTGAAAGCACGCCACTCGTGGCTATGGCGTTAAGTTCGCTCAACTGACTCTCTGTACCCACGTAAGGATTATAACCCCTCGCCCTTGAGGTCTTCGACCGCCTTTTTTGCCTTTGAGGATAATTTGTGCGGGAGCGCCGCCTCAAGATGTATCAGAAGGTCGCCGCGCAAGTTCCCCACCGGGACGCCTTTGCCGCGTACGCGGAGCGTCTCGACCGGTTTTTTCATCGTCGGCACCTTGACCTCGAGGGTCTTGCCCTCGAGAGATTCGACGATAATCGTCGTGCCAAGCAGGGCGTCAGTGAGTTTGACAGGGAGATGCATCACGAGGTTCGCTCCTTCTTTACGAAAAACTGCGTGCGGCTTCACATGCACCTTTACATAGAGGTCGCCCGCAAGCCCGCCCTTCACCGCCTCGCCGTGTTGTGGGATACGTATCATCTCACCCGAATCAAGGCCGGCAGGGATCGTGATATTAATCTCCTCTTCTCTGCGCCTGACGCCCGCCCCCTTGCACTCGGCGCATTTTTCTTTCGGGACCTTGCCTGCTCCATCGCACACGGTACACATCCGCACGCTCGTAAAAGAGCCCAAGATCGAGTTGCGGGTCTCGTGGACGCGCCCCGAGCCGCCACAGGTCTTGCAGGCCTCAAGCGCCGTGCCTGGCTTTCCGCCTGTGCCGTTGCAGATATCACAAGTGCCTACCTTCGCGAGGAGAACCGAGCGCTTGGTCCCGAAAATCGAATCCCTGAACGACACTTCGATGTCGATCGAGATGTCGCGACCGCGCCGCGTCCGCCCGCGCGCCCCGCGGCCGCCAAAGAGGTCGCCAAAGCCCTCGAAAAGATCGCCAAAATCAAAATCGCCCTGCTGAAACTGTGAGAAATCGAACCCACCGGGGAATCCTTGAAATCCTTGCCCTCCTCCGGGGGCACCGCCGGGGAATGCTTGACCATAGGTGTCGTACTCGCGGCGACGCCTCTCGTCGCTCAAGATTGCGTATGCCTCGGTAATCTCTTTGAAGCGCACCTCATCGCCGCCTTTGTCAGGGTGATGCTTTTGCGCAAGCTTTCGGAACGCCTTTTTGATGTCGTCGGTCGAGGCCTTTCTGTCTACTCCAAGCACATTATAGTAATCCTTTGTCATGTTCTTAATATCAGTATACACCCGAACTATTTTTCTTTGAATTCGGCGTCCCTAGACGAATCGCCTTGCGATTCGTCGGGCGAACCGCCTTCGGCGGCTGTAGCCGGTCCTTGCTTTGCCATGGCTTCGCTTATTTTCGACATCATTGCAGAAAGTTTTTCGCCCGCTCCTTTTATTGTCGTCGCATCTTCGCTCTTCGCCGCCGTCTTCGCGGCCTCGATAGCGTCAGCGACCTCCTTTACTACCTCTGGCCCGACTTTCTCGCCGTTTTCTTTAATCGCTTTTTCTGCCGCGTAGACTATCTGTTCGACAACATTGCGCGCATCAACGAGTTCTTTACGCTTCGCATCATCTGCCGCGTGTGCTTCGGCGTCTTTTTGCATCTTTTCGATATCGGTCTTCGAGAGTCCCGTTGAGCCCTCAATGCGTATCGATTGCTCCTTGCTGGTCGTCTTTTCTTTCGCCTTTACTGTGAGGATGCCGTTACTGTCGACGTCAAAGGTCACTTCGATTTGCGGCATGCCACGAGGCGCAGGTGGGATGCCGTCCAACATGAATTTACCCAAGGACTTATTGTCGGCGCTCATCGCGCGTTCGCCCTGCGTCACATGTATCTCGACCGAGGGCTGGTTGTCGCTTGCGGTCGAAAATACTTGCGTGCGGGAGGTCGGTATCGCCGTATTGCGCTCGACGAGCTTGGTCGCGACCCCGCCCATCGTCTCGATCGCAAGCGAAAGCGGGATGACATCGACAAGGAGGATATCTTTGACATCGCCTTGAAAGATGCCTGCTTGGATGGCGGCCCCGACCGCAACCACCTCATCGGGGTTCACCGTGAGATTCGGCTCTTTGCCGAAGAATGCTTTGACGGCTTGTTGGATCTTTGGCATGCGGGTTTGGCCGCCGACCAAGATGACCTCGTGGATATCGGCAATCTTAAAAGGCGACGCCTCCATCGCGCGTTTCGTGATCGAGATCGCGCGGTCAATGAACTCGGCCGTAAGCTCTTCGAGCTTGGCGCGGGTCATCTTGATAAGGAGATGCCGCGGGCCAGACGCATCGGAGGTGATGAAGGGGATATTCACTTCGCTCTCCATTGCGCTTGAGAGCTCGATCTTTGCCTTCTCTGCGGCCTCATCAAGACGCTGGCGCGCGAGCGCATCGCCGCGCACATCGATACCGCTTTCCTTTTTGAACTCGTCGGCGAGCCAGTTAATGATTTTTTGGTCGATATCTTTACCGCCTAAGTGCGCATCGCCATCGGTCGATTTCACCTCAATGACGTCATCACCCACCTCGAGTATCGAAATGTCGAACGTTCCACCGCCAAAGTCGAAGACCGCGATCTTTTCGTCCTTCTTTTTATTAAAACCATAGGCCAAGGCCGCGGCCGTAGGCTCATTGATGATGCGCTTCACCTCAAGCCCGGCGATCTGTCCCGCGGCTTTCGTCGCGGCGCGCTGACTGTCATTGAAGTAAGCGGGGACAGTGATGACTGCTTCGGTGATTTTTTCGCCAAGCTTCGCTTCGGCGTCGGCCTTGAGTTTGCCGAGTATCATGGCCGAGATCTCTTCAGGCCGATACCACTTTCCTGCCATCTTGATATCGATGCCGCCGTTCTCGGCCTTCTTAAGCTCAAAAGGCACCGAGGCCTTGTCTTTTTGCACCGCCGGCTCGTCGAAATTGTGGCCGATGAAACGCTTGATCTGGTAAATCGTATTCAGAGGGTTTGTCACCGATTGGCGCTTCGCAAGCTGGCCCACGATGCGCTCGCCGTTTTTCCCGACCGCGACGATTGACGGGGTCGTACGCGCTCCCTCGGCGTTCTCGAGGACGCGCGGGACTCCCCCCTCGACGACCGCCATCGCGGAGTTAGTCGTACCCAAATCGATACCAAGGATTTTTGCCATAGTGTGTAAAATTAGTGTTTGCCGACGCGGACTTTTGCGGGGCGGATGACATTCTCTCCGATTCGCCACCCTTTTTCAAGTACTGCTGTCACTTCGCCGTCTTTCTCCGCTTTTTCTACCGCATCTTGCCCAAGGGCCTCGTGAAAAGCAGGGTCGAACTTCTCGCCCACCTCGCCTATTGCGGCAACCCCAAGCTCCTTGAATGCCGCTTCAAGCTGTTTGACGATGGCCTGAAAGCCCTTAGAGAGCTCGCCATGCCGACCTGCTCGCTCAAGGGCGTCAAAGGCCGGTAAAAAGGCCTCTATAGCCCGCAAGAGGCCCGCATGTGAAGCGCCCTTGCGCTCCCCCTCGAAGCGCTTCAGGGCGTTCACATAGTCGGCCTTGGCCCTCTGCCAGCCGTCGAGATACTCCTGCTTCTCCTTGCGGAGTTGTTCAATCTCTCCCCGCATCTTGGTGATCTTTTTATCAGCCTTGAGGTCAGCCTCAGAGTCTTCACTCTCAATTTTTACATCCTCCTCCTCTTGCATTTCTCCACTATGCCCGAAAATCTCCGCGTAGTCAAAAAAAGCCCCGCGCGTCACCGCCGGGGCTTTTTCTTTAACGCTTACTCCACTGAGGGGCTTTGCGGGCTTTTTTGAGGCCGGGTTTCTTGCGTTCTTTAGCGCGTGGGTCACGAGTAAGATAACCGAGTGCTTTCAAGGTTTTACGAGTCCCCGGTTCGGCCTTAATAAGGGCGCGAGCGATAGCGTGGCGCACGGCGCCCGCCTGCGAGGAGATGCCGCCACCCGAGACGTTCGCCTGTACTGAATACACATTCGTGCTCTCGGCCTTTTTCAGCGCCTCTTCTACCACATCGACGCGGTCTCTCGTTTTGAAATATTCGAGCGGCGTCTTGCCGTTTATGCGGATAGAGTCGTCTTTCCCCGCCAAGATGCGAACCGATGCGGTTGAGGTCTTACGACGGCCCACCGCAGTAATGTAGTCGGAGTTTTTAGGCATAAATGGTCAGATTCTTCATTCGCGGCGCGCGGAGCTTGTTCCTCGGGATCATCCCGTCGACCGTGCGACGCACCACCTCCTCGATTCCCTTTTTGACAATCATCTCCTTCATGCTGGTCTCGTAGAGGCCGCCCGGGTAGCCCGAGTAGCTCTTATAAATCTTGCCTGCCGCGCGCCGCGCGGGCAGGTGGAGTTTGCTCGCGTTCTCTATCACGACCTTGATGGCCGCGACCTCGTTTTTGGCAAAGCTTACCGAACGCTTGCCCATAAGCGCATGCGCGGCTTCGCTTGCGACCCGTCCCAAAGTGCGGTTCGTTGCGTTTATCGTGTGGGTAACGGCTTTCATCGCGGCCATATAACTAAACAAAGGCAATATATGCAAGAAGGCGCGCGTCGTTTCTGCCACGCTTCGCCCTCTTCACGATGCGCGTATATCCGCCGGCTCGCTCCTTGTAGCGCGGCCCGATCGTGGTGAAGAGCTTTTTTACTGTCCTTGGGTCGCCAAGCTTTGCAACCGCGAGCCGGCGGGAGGCAAGGGTATTTTGCTTGCCATAGCTCACCAAGCGCTCGATGTAGGGACGGAGCTCTTTGGCTTTTGCTTCAGTCGTTGAGACGCGCTCGTGGATAATCAACGAGCGCGCGAGTGAACGCAAGAGCGCCCGGCGTTGATTCGCCGGTCGATTGAATGAACGCGCTTTGCTTGACGCCATAGTATTATTCGCCCTTCAAGGCAAAACCGAGCTTGCCGAGAGCCGCATTGATCTCCTCGATCGCCTTGTCGCCGACTCCCTCAACCTCTTTCAAGGTCGCGACCGACTTGCGGGCAAGACCGGCGGCGGTCTTGATGCCCGCCTCTTCAAGCGCCGCCGCGGTGCGTGCCGAGAGGCCAAGATCAGCGGTCTTGGTCTTCCCTTGAGAGGTGGGGGCGCCTTCGGCAGGGCCGACATCTTCTTTTTCGGCCGCTGATGTGACCGCGGGCTCCTCTTGAAAGCCGACTACGGCCTTGAGCTGGTGGATCATGGTCTCGATCGCGTTCTCCAACGCCGCACGCGGCGTGATTGTGCCATTCGTCTCGATCAGAATACGCAAGCGATTGAAGTCAGTGCGGTCGCCCACGCGCATGTTCTCGACCTCATAGTTGACGCGGCGGATCGGGGTAAAGGTCGCGTCAAGCGCGATCGTACCGATGTCTACTTTTTCTTTCGTCAGCACTTCGCGCGGGATATAGCCAAGGCCCCGCTCGATCGTTGCTTCCATCTCAAACTCGTTTTTGCCTGAAAGCTCGGCGATGTGCTGATCAGGATTCATGATCTCGACTTGCGAGGGGAGATCGAGGTCGGCTGCTGTCACGCTTTTCGTCCCCTTGGCTTTGAGCTTGATCGCCTGCGGTTCGTCGCCATGAAGGATAAAGTGTACTTTCTTCAAATTGAGCAAAAGCTCGATGACTGACTCACGCATGCCCTCGATCGTTGCAAATTCGTGCGGCACGCCTTCGATCTTGACCGAGGTCACGGTCGCGCCCGGGAGCGAAGAGAGGATGATGCGGCGCAAACTGTTCCCCAAGGTGTGGCCGTAGCCCGGGTAGAGCGAATCTATTTCGTACACGCCCTGCAGTTTCTCTTCAGAAACAACGCGGGGCTTGCTGGGCAAAGTGATGTGGTATTCCATAACTCAATCGGTTACCGGTGAGTAATAAACTATCGCGTATAGAACGAGAGCACAGCGTGCAAATCTCCTGCGGGCTCCGCGCTCTCTGTAGAGGGCACCTGCGTCACGGCCCCCTCCATGGCCCCCACGTCCCACGAGAGCCAACGCGGCAAAGAGCGTTCGGCGGCGCGTAGAGCGAAGTTCGCCAAGACGCCGTGCGTTTTGCTCGCCCCCCGCACCGCAATGCGGTCGGTCGTGCGGACTTGATACGAGGGGACGCGCACCCTCTTGCCGTTCACCACAATGTGCCCGTGAGCGACCATTTGACGTGCGCCGCGGCGCGTAGTGGCAAGTCCCAAGCGATACACGACATTGTCGAGCCGAAGTTCGAGCAGCGCATGCAAATGTTCGTGCGGCATGAGAGTGGCAGAGTGGATGGCGAGCGCCTTACGGACATAGTTGCGGAATTGCCGTTCGGGGAGGCCGTAGGTCACGCGAACCTTTTG
>MFLS01000023.1:0-10242 GCA_001781625.1 Candidatus Kaiserbacteria bacterium RIFCSPHIGHO2_12_FULL_56_13 | reverse complement strand
ACACGCGACGGGGTTTCGGGGGGCGCGGCCCGTTGTGTGGCACAGGCGTCGCATCCTTGATAGAGCGGATCTGGATGCCCTTCCCCGCAAAGGCGCGTAAGGCGCTTTCGCGGCCAGCGCCGACGCCGCGGATGATGATCGAGGCCTCCTTGAGTCCCACCATCGCTCCTTTTTCACCGATTAATTCACCCACCTTCGCCGCGGCGTAAGGCGTTGATTTGCGCGCTCCCGTAAACCCCAAGGCACCCGCCGACGAAGAGATGACCGCATTCCCCTTGTCGTCGGTCAGCGTCGCCTTGGTGTTATTGAAGGTCGCCTCGATATGGAGGACCCCTTTTTCGAGGTGGCGCTTCGCCACCTTTGAGAGAGCCCGCTCCTTCTTGCTCTGATCGAGCCCTCTGCCGCTCTTTTTGATGATGCGTTTCTTCCCCATATGTTAGGTCTTTTCGAGCGTGCGGCGACCTGAACCCATTGTCTTACGAACATTGCCACGCCGAGTCCGCGAGTTGGTCTTCGTGCGTTGACCGCGCACGGGGAGACCGCGCTCGTGACGATTGCCGCGCCAACTCTTGATGTCCTTCAAACGTTTGATGTTCTGCCCTATCTCGCGCCGAAGCTCGCCTTCAATCGTGAAGCTCTCGGTCAAAGAGCGCACCCTTTGTTCTTCGTCAGACGAGAGGTCCTTCCCCTTTTTTGCAAAAGGGATGCCCGCCTTGGTGAGGATCTCGCGCGCGCGCGTCTCTCCGATACCGTAAATCAAAGGTAGCGCATAGGCGAGCTGCTTGTCATTGGGGATGGTGACGCCGGCTATACGCATATGAACATTAGCCTTGGCGGGCTTTGCGGCGCGGGTTGCGCTTATTAATACGATACAAACGCCCGCGGCGGCGGACGATCAGATCTCCCGTTTTTTGCTTTTTTATCGAAGCACGGACTTTCATGTCTTTTTCGTAAAATGATTATGTGAGCCGCCGTGTAATACGCGCCCGCCCCCCGTAGGGGTCAAGCACCATCTCGACCTTATCTCCGACCAAGACCCTGATGCGATTGAGACGCATCTTCCCCGCAAGATACGCGAGAACGAGCTCTTGTGCCGGAGGCGAACCATCTTCGCTTGGATCCACACGCACGCGAAAAAGTGAATCCGGCAGTACCTCCTCGACAGAGCCTACTGCCGTTTGTTTCTCTGCTCCTTTGTCCATGCGGATGTTGAAATACCTTAGCACTCTGGCAGCTTCTCGTCAACGAGACGCTCCCTTGAGGGTCTCCACAGAGATCTTTGACGGGTCGTCAGGGAAGACAGAGCGCCAGAATGGTCGCAAAATGAGGACGGCCTCTTCGACCTCGGGGTACTGCTTGAGGATCAATTCGGCTTCAGCGCGCGATTTGCCGGCAATGGCGGCACTGATGCGCGACGGCTCAATTGATGAAACGATGGCGGCCGTGCCAGAGAGCGTAAAGAAGAATTTCTCGTCATCAGGGAGCGGGAGGGTGGCCGAGGGTTTGAGGATAAGCTCGTTCTCCTCCTCGAGGGTCACTGATTCGTCGTGGTAGTCGGCTAATGCGGCGGTCGCGATTGCCTTTGCCAGCAGGGCATTCGGGAGTACCACGCCGCGCATCGTGCCCTGCTCTCTCACCTCTCCCAGGTCCGAGTTTGCGCCTGCAGTTGTCGAAAGTGGCGCATACGTTGTTTCAGTAGCGCCGGCAAGGAGCACATATCCTTGCGGCACATGACCAGTGAGTTCAGCCAAGAGCTCGTTTTCAAGCGAATTCATGAGTGCCGCGCGCGTCGCCGACTCGGTCTCTGGAGCAACCACTGGCTCGTTGCCCGAAGCGCCCCCGGTCATCGAGGAGGTCGACTTCGCCGTGACTTGCGTGTACTGGGGGTCGCCTGAAAAACCCGGGAGGACAAAAGAAGTTGGGCCGATATTGTATTCGCTCCCCGGCTTATCAGCGACCACAGTGATGGTGAGTTGCCCCGGCGCTCCCCCCTTCGCCGAGGGGACAACGATGGCTTTCGGCGTTCTGAAAATGAGCCCGCTGGGCGTCTGGAATCTCGTTGTCGCAACAAGGGCTTGCGATCTTGTTTGCGTGTTGTAGACAGTGATCGTGCCCGAGGCCGACGCGCTCACGGCCTTCGTCCCCGAACTCTTGACCGACTGCGTCGCGATCTTTTCAACCGTGATGACCTCGAAGGAGAGCTCGCCTGCGCCAGCCGTTGCGGTGAACGGAGCGTTCGTTACCGTCGCCGTACGCGCAAGCGGCGTCACTCTGACCTCGGCGCTTGCAAAATAGAAAAGCGCCCCCGTCGAGACGGCAATGATGAAAAGTACGATGATAAGCGTCCCCAAGGGGAAGCGTCTGCGCGCCCTCTGCGGCCGCGGCGGAGAAACCGGCGGCGCGGTCTCGGGCTGTTGACGTCGCGAAGGCGGGATGATGTCGTCGAGAGTTCTCATGAGGATAGTATAGAGGAGTCCTTTGAAGGTTCAAGCCCCCGCCCGGCGCCAAAAAGCCGCCATGAGCTCAAGGCCGAGATCAGGCGCGACATCGGGAGCGAGACGCACAAGGTCGGTCAGCTGCGCGGGCGCGATCGGCACGACGATCGGCGGTTCGTCTGAAAGCCGGAGCGGAGCTAGGGGCGCGCCTTCGATCTGCTGCTTCAGGACTGCAGGTTCGCCGTCAACAGTCAAGAGAAAGATTTTACGCGGCAAAGGGTAACGTTTCGTGACCATTTCAAGCGTCTTGGTAAATGCGGCAAGCCATGCATCTTTAGCGCCCTTGGTGACGAGGGCGTGTTCGACGGCAGATAAGAGGCCGTGCCGGATCAGCGTCGTTACGATAGAGCTACCGGCAGTATCGACAGTCAGGTAATCCTCCTCATGCGGGAAAATGGCGCGCAAGGCCTCATAGCGGGTCGCTGATGCCGCCACGAGCCGCACCGATTCGGTGTGAAAGAGCTTACGCAGGGTAGCGGCGATCGCCTGCGAGAAGGCCTCGTCGATGAAAGAGGAGAGGATAACGATACTTACACGGCTCGCCCGTCTGCCTATCGGCTCTTTGATCGCGTAGCCATCGAGCATCGTCGCGATGACGAACTCGTCGGCTAAGAGGCGCCCCTTGGGCGCCTCGGTAGATTTTTGAATAGCCGTCTTAAGGAGATCTCTCGTGAAGGTAAAGGGGGTCGTGCGCTCGACCTTTTCAGAGCGGATCGTGGTCTCTTGCCATGGCGCCTTGACTGAAACCAGGGCTGAGTTGATGCGGCCTGTGCCTGCCGCGCGTACCAAAAGGGGCGCCCCGGCACGGATCACTTGCTCGCCCAAGGTCGCGAGCGTACGCGCCGCCTCCTGCGCGCCGCCCTCTTCGGCTATCGGCACACGATGCGCATACACGATAACTGGCGGCATCCCCTCCTTGAAATGAGCGAGGCCGACGGCGACCGACTCGGGGCCCATCTCGATAAGCGCGATCGACTCTGCTTTTTTTGCCCCGCCGAAAAGTTTCCCGAAGAAACTCATTGGTTAGATTATAAACTATTGTAGAACCGCTTTGATGCGGCGAATGCCGGCCGCGACCGTCTCTTCTTTTTGAATTTCAAACTTCTTGCTTGCCCGACTGCCATCAGGCAGAATGGGGCCGCCCGCGCCGAGTTCGTTCGTGTTCGAGACATGCGGACCGCCGCAAAATTCTATCGAAAAGGCACTCCCGAGAGGACCGATCGAGTAGACCGACACGGTGTCCGGGTACTTAACTCCGAACTCGTGCTCAGCGCCGAGCTTCTCTGCCTCTTCCCTCTTCATGTCGGTGCGTACGACCGGTAGTGCTTCATCAATTTTTTCATTCACGATTTTCTCGACCTGTACGATTTGTTCAGGCGTCATCTTTTGGCCATACGAAAAGTCGATGCGAAGCCGCTCCGAGGTGATATTGCTTCCCCGCTGATGCACCGCAGAGCCCAAAACCATCTGGAGCGCTTTTAAAAGTAAGTGATGCGCCGTGTGGTAGCGCACGGTTTGCTCCGTATGGTCGGCGAGTCCTCCTGCGAATCGCTGCGTAGCGCCCGCGCGCGATTTAGCCTGGTGTTCTTCCATCTGCTTTTTCACTTCCTCAAGGTCGATCTCCCTTCCCCTCTCTCTTGCAATTTCAGCCGTGAGCTCAATCGGGAATCCGTAGGTCGTGAAGAGCGTGAAGGCGTCTATCTCCTCCATCTTCTCAAGTTCACGAAGCCCCTGTGCTAAGGTTTTTCTGAATCGTTCTTCTTCTTCTTTAAATTCAGCTTCGTGCCCGCCCGCAACTTCGGCAAGCACTGTCTCATGAATGCCTAGCCGATCGACTTCGCGAATAGCACGCCGTATCAGGCGACGGAGTATATACCCCTGCTCGGCATTTGAAGGCCGGAGGCCGTAGTCAAACATGACCGAGGCGGCACGGGTATGGTCAAGAATAATTCTAAATGAACGAATAGCAGTAGGATCGCTGTATTTTTTGCCCGAACGCGCTTCAAGCACCGCGCGCGACGCATCAAACGCATCGATCATAAAAATGTCGGGGTTATCAAGCGTTGTGGCCGTAAGACGCTCGAGGCCGCCGCCAAAGTCGACATTATGTTTCGGCAGTGTACCGAACGAACCATCGGTCTGCTTCACATACTCCATAAATACCGAGTTCCCTATCTCCATGAAGCGTCCACAATCGCAGTTTGGGTGACAGGTTGCACCAAACTTCAGGTCATGCTCAACCGAGGTGAATTCGTAAAACACTTCAGAGTCAGGGCCGCCCGGCTCGCCCGCAGGCATCTTGTCAGGCGTGCCCGAGCGGCTCCACCAATTCTTTTCTGCGCCGTAAAAAAGGATGCGCTCCTCGGGCATGCTAAGCGACTTCCAGATTTCTGCTGACTCCGTATCTTTCGGGAGTCCACGTGCTTCGTCACCCTCAAAACACGTCACCCAAAGCCGTTCTTTCGAGAGTTTCAATTCTTCAATTAAGAATTCAAAAATCCACGGCAGTTGTTCTTTTTTAAAGTAATCACCGAGCGACCAATTGCCGAGCATCTCGAAAAAGGTCGTGTGACGGTTATCACCAACCTCCTCGATATCGCCTGCGCGAAACGAGAGTTGCGAGTTAGTGAGTCGCTTCCCCTCCGGGTGGTCCTTCCCTAACAAGTACGGCACGAGGGGCTGCATACCAGAAGAAGTGAAAAGGGTCGTCGGGTCATTCTCTGGCACAATAGGCGCCGAGGGGATTACCCTGTGCCCCCGCGCCACAAAAAAATCCAAATAGCGCTTTCGCACTTCAGCAACCGTCATAAAGTAAGACGATAGCACGCGCGTACGATGTCGTGTAGTATGCGGCTTATGAAAAAGAAGAGGTGGGGTTTTGATATGCGCGACATCGACAAGCGCGTCCACCCGCAAGACGACTTTTACAATTATGCAAACGGCGGCTGGTTCAAGCGCACCGCGATCCCGCACGACGAGGCCCGCTGGGGGACATTCTTGATGCTGCGCAAAAAGACCGAGCGTGAGCTCATGAGTATCCTCCGCTCGCTCGCGAAAAAGGCGCGCGCGCGCCGCGGGAGCGAGGTGCAACAGATACGCGACCTCTACCGCTCGGGTATGGATATGCGATCGCGCAACCGACTCGACGCTAAGCCGCTTGAGCCGCTCCTCAAAAAAATCGAAGCGATACGGACAACAGACGATGTGGTGAACTCTGTCGCCCTGCTCCACCGCTACGGCGTCGGCGTCCTTTGGGGTACTGCGGTCGACCAAGACGAGAAGAACAGCGATTGGAACATCTTGCATCTCTACCAAAGCGGGCTCGGCCTCCCTGACCGCGAGTACTATCTCTCGCAAAAACCCGAGCAAGTGCGGGTACGTACGGCATATGTCGCGTATGTGACGCGTATATTTCGCCTCCTCGGTGACGACAAGAGGGAGGCGGCGCGCAAGGCCGGCATCGTCTTGACTCTCGAGACCAAGCTCGCGAGGGCCTCGATGAAAAAAGAGGAGTTACGCGATCCGCACAAGACCTACCACAAGATGCATCTGTCGGCCCTCCAAAAGATTGCGAAGAATGTCTCGTGGCGCCGCTACTTCGCTCGTATCGGAGCCGACTCGCCAGGGGCCCTCAATGTTCGTCAGCCGGCGTTCGTGAAGGCGGCGAGCTCTCTCCTCGCCCACGTCCCAATAGATGCGTGGCGCGCATACCTTACCTTCCATCTCCTCTCCGACGCATCTCCCTATCTCTCGAACCGATTCGGGCGCGCCAGCTTCGATTTTTACGGCAAGGTGCTCACAGGTACCACAAAAATAAAACCCCTGTGGCGCCGCTCCCTCGCGACAGCGAACGCAAGCTTAGGCGAGGCCCTCGGCAAGCTCTATGTCGATGCGTACTTCCCTCCCCGCGCAAAACGCGAAATGGACGAGCTCGTCAGCAACCTTTTCGTAGCCTATGAGGAACGACTCAAGAAACTCGATTGGATGAGCCCGGCGACCAAGAGGCGTGCGCTCAAGAAGCTGCGCAGGATAAGCCGCAAAATCGGTTATCCGGACAAATGGAAGAGCTATAAAGGCCTTGTTATCTCCCCTACTGACTTTTTTGGTAACGTGCTTCGCAGTTCACGGTATGAACAGCGCCGCAATATGCGAAAATTCGGCAAGCGCGTCGACCGGGGCGAGTGGCACATGACGCCGCAGACCGTCAACGCGTACTACAACCCCTGTACGAACGACATCGCTTTCCCCGCCGCCATCCTTCAGCCGCCCTACTTCGGTCCTGACCAAGACGATGCGATCAACTATGGCGCCATCGGCGGCGTCATTGGCCACGAGATCACGCACGGCTTCGACGACGAGGGCTCGAAGTTCGATGGACACGGCGACCTAAAGAGCTGGTGGACCAAGGCCGATCGCCGCCGCTTCGAACGCAGAGCGCGCGTCCTCGGCAAGCAGTTCGACTCCTACACGCTCCACGGCGTCCATGTGAGCGGCAAGCTCACCATGGGAGAAAACATCGCTGATCTTGGCGGCTATGCCATCGCGCTCGACGCCTACCATCGCCATCTCTCGAAAACCGGACATACGGTTATCGAAGGGCTCACCCCCATTCAGCGTTTCTTTTACGGGGTAGCGCTCGATTGGCGCCAGCTTTCTCGCCCTGAAGTAGAAAAAACGCTCATACTCACCGACCCGCATTCGCCCGCTCTCTTTCGTGTCAACGGCCCCGCCTCAAACCTGCCAGAGTTTTATGAAGCGTTTGGGGTGAAAAAGGGCGACAAGCTTTACCGCGCCCCGAAAGATCGCGCTAAGATCTGGTAGGACGCGAGAGGGAATCTACAACCAATCAATGGGGGTTTGGTCGTGCTTCGTGAGGTAGGCGTTCGCTTTGCTGAAAGGTTTGGAGCCGAAGAAGCCGTTTGCGGCTGAGAAAGGCGAGGGGTGCGCCGACTCGATGACGAGATGCTTCGCGCGGTCGATATGCGCGCCTTTTTGTTTCGCATAGTTGCCCCACAGAATGAACACGAGATGCTCACGCTCCTCAGAGATGGCGCGGATGACGGTATCCGTAAAGTGCTCCCAGCCACGCCGTTGGTGCGAGCCCGCGAGCCCCGCGCGCACCGTCAAGGTCGCGTTGAGGAGGAGGACACCTTGCTTTGCCCAGCGTTCTAAATCACCGCTTTTGTGCGTTAACGGTTCGCCGAGGTCACTTTCAATCTCTTTAAAAATATTCATGAGCGAGGGCGGGAGTGTGACCCTTTCATTGACGGCAAAGCAAAGGCCGTTCGCTTGCCCGCGCCCGTGGTACGGGTCCTGCCCCAAAATAACGATCTTGACCTTATCGAAGGGCGCCAGGTCGAAGGCGCGAAAAATGTACTTTGGCGGCGGGTAGACCGTTTCGTCCTGATACTCTTTTTTCACGAACTCGACGAGCTCGGCAAAATACGGCTCGTCGAACTCACTCTTCAAATACTCCTTCCATGATTCGTGGATCTTCACCTCCATAACAGATTTCTTTTTCTGTTTTACCTTATTTTCTCTCTTTTACATGCTTCGTAAGTGCACGGAAAGTTTTACCCGCGGCTTCGCGATAGGTGCAATAATCGCAGGGCCCACCGCGAAATGCGCGACCTATGGGCGGAATCGCGTCGCTCTCAAGCGTTTCCTTGATGCGAAACAGCGTCGGCTCAACCCATGCATCCGAACCTCGGTACGGAATCACGGCAACATCAAATTCAAGTCTGGCATCAAACGCTTTGGCATCAGACTTTCCGTTCACTGATACGAAGTACCCAACGGGAGAAACAGTAAAGCCGTTCTGGCGAAAAAGCCACTGGTATATCTCCATTTGCTGTTTATACGAATCATACAGATCATCCTCTGTAATGGTTTTATTCTTGCTCGTTGCTTTATAATCAACAATGAAGAGTTCGCCGGTTACTGTATCCTCCCATACGTCATCTATTGCTCCGGTGACGAGCAGGTTGGTGGTTTCATGGAGATAGCGAATGCCTTTGAAATTCTCCCTCCACTCGTCAAGTTTTTCATGCGTATAGGGGATCGCATCAATGCCATACGTCTTCATCAAAGGGTGCGCCTCGCCGTTTGCGCGATGAGTGTCGAACTCGCGCTTCAAAAGTGCATCAACGGCGTTATTCAAGGTAAATGTGGGGGTCTCCGGGCGCTTAACGCCAAGTTTAAGGTCAAGGTAGGCACAGCGCGGACACTGGGTGAAAAGCTCGATCTTCGAACGGCTCACTTTGAAAGGCTCTTTTGAAGCGCCATCAAATGTTTTTTGTCTTACCGCCATCCGCGTATTCTACGGCAAAGTCGCAAATGGCGCGACGACAGGTTCGCCAGTATCAAAGTCGACATACACGCTGTCACTCACGAGGTCGAAAAGATCGTCGCCATTATCTCGGTACAAAACAATCGCATAGGTCTGCGCCCCGTTCGTACTCCGTAAAAGCGGGACAATGAACTCTGTACTCGGCGCCCGCGCCCGTGCGGCCCCGAGCACATTCCCCAGTGTCGTGCCCGAAACCTCCCGCACGGCAACCCATACTCCTGGCGCGGGCACCGTGATCGAATCGACCCGTACGATGTCACCTGCCTCTTGATCTCCTACCGAAACCCGACCGCTTTCATCGAGAGAGAGCGAGGCATTATCGCTCATCATCGTATCGCTCTCTTGCCAAAAAGTGAGCGGTGGCGAGGGCAAAGTCAGCCATGCCGCCACAAGGAGACCGCCCACCATGAGACCGGCAATGAACATAACGATTGATTGCGGGACGGGGTTCATACGTTAGTCAAAAGGATGCGGGAGCGCCAAAAGCTCGTTTGCTTCGGCTCGAATCTCCCCCACTCGGGGAGGCGAGAGGCGGAGCACATCAAGCGCATCTGGCCGCTTGATCAGAGTATCAACAGCGATGATGCCCTGGTCAATTAAGAGACGCTTTTCGGAGCGCGAGAGGGTCGTCAGGGTGGTGACCGGGTACACCTTGGTGCGGCACATCTCCTCAAGGAGCCCTGTGCCGCGCGGGTAGCTCCACCCAAGGAGTTCGATGCCCGCGCATGAGGCATACGCGATCGCATCTCCGGTAAACTTGGTGTTCGTAATAAGAAAGCCGCGGTTGACCGGGCACGACCGATACGCAGGGTCGCACTGCCAAATATCCTCGAACCGCGCGTGCACATAGAGCGCAATCTTGAGATCGGTCTTATACGCAGGGTCATTGTGGTACTTGAGCTCTGCGGCGAGGTGTTCTCCTTCGCGTATTGCGTAAAAATCGACCTCGTGCGTGACGCACTTGCCCTGCATGATTTGCCGCGTAGTGACCTGCCAGCCGTTTGCCCGAAAGAGGTGCGAGATGAAATCCTCGAACGGGTGGCCTGACGGGCCGAACTCAAGGAGCGCGCGGCGCAAAGCGTAGCGTGCCGCGACCGGTCGCGCCTCTTTTCGCAAAAGCGCAAAGGCGCGCGCATAAATCTCTCTTGATGAAGCGCCCGCGACGACGGTCTTCGCTATCTGTTCAGTAATTTGTTCAGCCGCATACGCTCGCGCGCCGGCACGCACGAGGGAGGCCTGTAAGCGGTTCGGGTCGAAGGTCTCGATGGTGCCGTCGGCTTTCACTATCGGCGGGCCGGCGAGCATGACGCGCTCCTCTCTGGCAGAAAGAGGGCTCATGGCGAAGAGCGCGCTTCAGAGACGCGAGCGCCATTGACGAAGACCTCGATGACAGCATCG
>MFLS01000022.1 GCA_001781625.1 Candidatus Kaiserbacteria bacterium RIFCSPHIGHO2_12_FULL_56_13 | reverse complement strand
CCTCGTCGCCGTCTCGCTCTACCATATGCTCCTTGAGGCGAAGGCCTCGGAGCATTCGGCGCGCATGGTCGCGATGAAAAATGCGAGCGATAAATCTGAAGAAATTTCAGAGGATCTCACGCGCCTCTATAACAAGCGCCGCCAAGCGGCAATCACGCGCGAGGTCTCCGAGATCGTCAGCGGCCGCGAAGCGGTCGCGGTATAACATAATGCATATGCAAGGAACTATTACAGAAATCATCGGACCCGTGGTCGATGTGCATTTTGCCCCAAAAAAGGGGTATGAACTGCCGGCAATCGGGCACGCCCTCGTGATAGAAAAGGGTGCGGCACACGGCGATATCACGCTCGAAGTTGCGTCACATTTGGGACTCGACCGTGTCCGCGCAATTTCAATGAATGAGACGGCAGGTCTCGCACGCGGCGAGAAGGTCTCTATGATGGGTTCTCCGATATCGGTGCCAGTAGGCGAGGCGGCTCTCGGGCGCCTTTTCAATGTGCTTGGCGAGCCGATCGACGGCAAAGGCGCCGTAGCGCTCGGGACGCCGCGGCTCCCGATTCATCGCGCGCCGCCCCCGTTTGACGCACAAACCACCAAGGCCGAGGTCTTCGAGACCGGCATCAAAGCGATTGACCTCATCGTCCCATTCCTCAAGGGCGGGAAGGTGGGGCTCTTTGGCGGCGCGGGAGTCGGCAAGACCGTCATCATCCAAGAACTCATCAGAAATATCGCAACCGAACACGGCGGCTACTCGGTCTTTGCAGGGGTCGGCGAGCGCGTGCGCGAAGGCAATGACCTCTATCACGAGATGATCGAGTCAGGCGTTATCAACAAGACCGCACTCGTCTTCGGGCAGATGAACGAGGTGCCCGGCGCTCGCGCTCGCGTGGCTTTGACCGGCCTTACGCAAGCTGAATATTTTCGCGATGAAGGAGGGAAGGATGTACTGTTTTTCATGGACAATGTCTTTCGTTTTATCCAGGCGGGTTCTGAAGTCTCGTCGCTCCTCGGCCGCGTGCCCTCGGCCGTGGGATACCAACCGACCCTTGCTGAAGAAATGGGTCGCCTTCAAGAACGCATTACCTCCACGACCAAGGGCTCGATCACCTCGGTGCAAGCGGTCTATGTGCCGGCCGACGACCTTACCGACCCCGCACCGGCAACGACCTTCGCGCATCTCGACGGCACGGTCGTGCTCTCGCGCCAATTGGCATCACTTGGCATCTACCCCGCGATCGACCCCCTCGACTCATCCTCGGCCGCACTTACGTCCGAGATTGTCGGCCGCGAGCACTATGAGACGGCGAACAAGGTGAAGCAAATCCTCCAACGCTACAAGGACTTGCAAGACATCATCGCCATTCTCGGTATTGAAGAGTTGTCTGAAGAGGATAAGCTCACGGTTGCGCGCGCGAGAAAGCTCCAGCGCTTTCTCTCCCAGCCCTTTTTCGTCGCCGAGGTCTTCACCGGTTCCAAGGGCCAGTATGTTCCGCGCGAAGAGACGGTGCGCGGCTTCAGAGAGATCGTCGAGGGCAAGCACGATGAGAAATCCGAACAAGTATTTTATATGAAAGGCGGCATTGATCAGGTAGTATGATATATCATACTGATCGTTCGTAACCCATATGAAGACTTTTCGACTCACCATTGCGCGAGTAGGAGAGAATCTCTTTGACGGCGAGGCCGTTTCTGTCTCCTTGCCAGGCACTGAAGGAGTGTTCGAAGTCCTCGCGCACCACGAAGCGTTCGTTTCGGAACTTAAGCCGGGCAAGGCACGTGTAGCGGCCGCAGACGGCACCACTCATCATTTTGAAATCTCACAGAAAGGCCTTGCTGAAGTTTCGCACAACCAAGTCACCGTTATTTTATAAGGGCCTTGCTCACAAGGCGTTTTTCGTATACAAGAAGGACGGAAACCCTCATTGAGAAGGTTGAGATATGGCCAAAACAGCTGTCTTCATAGACGTACCGAACGTTTGTCTTGGACGTGCGGTAAAACCAAAAAACATCAATTGGCAGAGGCTCTCACTTGAAATAGCGAAAACTCTTGCCGACGATGACGAAGTGATTTGGTCGGGTGCGTATGCGCTCGGACAAGGATTTACCGCCACCGCCGCTGAAAGAGCAAAAACCGAATTCCGTCCCTTGTTTGGGGCGCATTTCGACCCAATCATTCGGCTCGACAAGGATGTGGATAGTTGGATTGTCGCCGACATGTTCCGAGTATGCCTCAACGAATTAAATGAGGTCGTTGCTCATGCAGTGGAGCATTCATCCATCAACTTGCCGGTACATCTGCGTTTAATCCTCGTTTCGGGCGACAACGACTACACACGCGTCTTCAAGGTGTTGAAGGAGCACTCATCAGAACTTATCTCCTTCACTCTCGAGGTATGGTCATGGCAACAGACGCTGGGAAATGACCTTGCACGTTACGCAAACCGCATATACCGTCTCGACCAATTCTTCTCTTTCGAATCCTCCGAAACGGAGGGAGAGGAAGAATATCTTCCCGTACGGTGACGTTTCAAAGCCCGCCTTGCGCATGCAAGGCGGGCTGTCTGTTATACTAAAAATATGGAAATCAAAGGAGAGCTCCCCGAGGGGCCGATGCGTCACCGGCCCGTTGCGCATTACCACGGCGATACGGTACGCGCGCTCTTCGTCATCATGGCGGTCGTCATGCTTATTGCCGAGACGACCGGCGCCTCGCTCCCTTTGTCGACTCTCGGCATCGTTTCGTTCGCCGTTGTCTTGATGGTAGCGGCAGGCATTGCGAACCCGGCCCAATCTTGGATACATTACGTGAACGTAGTGCTTGCGGTTTTCGGCGCAATTAGCTTCGGCCTTTACGCGATCGAGCAATACCGAGCGACCCATGATGTGCTTACACCGACCTTTTTGTACGCCGAGGTCCTCGCCCTCCTCTTTCTCACTTCTGTCTATTACGCTACCAAGACGGTACGCGGCCTCCTCTTACGGCCCCATCTCTCATAGCCATGTCACTCTTGGGATTTCTCATAAAGAAATACGCGAATTGGAAATTGCGGCACTTGCCCGAGAGCCAGCGCGAGCAGATGTCAGGGCTTGTTGCGAAAGATCCGCAGCTTTTTAAAAAAATCGGCGAGGAGATTGAGAAGCGTAAAAGGGGCGGTGAGCGCGAGACCAAAGCTTCGCTTGAGGTGATGAAGAAATATCGAGCCGAGCTTCAAGCCCTGATGCAGCAATGAATACGCTGACGCTCCTCTTCACCCTCATGCAAGCCGCCGGCGCCGTGGTCGGCGCCGGCGGCTCTGTCTTTGCCGAACTTTTTTATCTGCGCGCAGTCAAAGATGGTGCGATCGACGAGGCAGAACGTGCGCATCTCTCGACCGTCGCCGGCGCCTTACGCATCGGGATGCTCATTTACCTTATCGGCTCGGTTGGCATGGTGATTATGAGTTTTGCGTACCTGACACCCTTACAGCCCGCGCTCACGCACACCTATTGGATACAAGCCGGCCTCGTATTCGCTATCCTTTTTTTCGCGTGGGCGCTCTCGCGCAGGCTCGTGAGCTTTACAGTGGGTTCGGCGGGAGTCTTCGCCGGCTGGTGGTTCATCACCTTTCTCGTGTTTGAAAAGCTGCCCGCTATAACCTTTGGCGCGGCAGTCGGCATTTACCTTGTGGCAACAGCAGTAGTCGCCGCATTTTTGTATTATGTGAGGACACTCCTACGAGGGTCAGCATGAAAATTTTCATTCTCCTCGGCCACACTGACCGCGAGACCCTTTCGGGCGCCTTTGGCGACACTTACGAGCGGGCGGCGCGTGCAGCTCACCACGAGGTGCGGCAGATGAATATCGGCGAGATGACCTTCGATCCCATTCTCCACAAAGGGTACAAGGTTATTCAGGAACTCGAACCGGACTTGAAAACATTTCAAGAGAACATGAAATGGTGCGAGCATTTCGTCCTTATCTATCCGATCTGGTGGAGCTCGGTGCCGGCGATGCTGAAAGGTCTTTTCGACCGCGCATGGCTCCCGGGGTTCGCTTTTAAGTTCGCCGATCACGGCCTCACCTGTGAGAAACACCTCAAGGGCCGCACGGGGCGCATCATCACGAGCGCGAACGCCTCGCCATGGATGATCTATTTTATGTACGGCCCCATCACAAATCTCGTTTCATCCGCCATTCTTGGCTTTGCCGGCATCCGCACCCGCGCGACCCTCTTTGGCCCCTCCGAGCGCGCGTCTCCTGCCAAGCACGCCAAGTGGATGCGAAAGGTCGAGCGCCTTGGACGCCGTGGTGCTTAGCCTGTAAGATGCGAACATGTTGAAAATCGGCATAGTGTGAACACAGCGCGCTATGGTCTCAATGTCCCAAAGCTAGTTCCATTTACCTTTTCTATCAAACTACCGCCTCCGGACTGGCGAACAGTCTCTCGTAGACTCGAAAGTTGTTAGATTTGAGGTTCTTGCGTCCTTCGCGAGACACTCGATAATGAAGACGCCTCAAGGCGGCGTATCGAATGTTCAAGAAGCTCATAGCTTCAGCGTCTATATTGGCGTTTTTCGCTAGTCCTTTGAGTACGTTCGCCTATTTCGATCCCACGATTGGTCTCAACAATCTTTTTACCGGCGAATCCATCGCTCCTCCGGTGTGGCAGACGAATGGTACTTTGACCGAGCGAGTGCCGATCAAAGTCCCTCCGGGGAGAAACGGGCTCACTCCTGACCTCTCCCTCTCCTACAACAGCCAGCAGCTCGCTGATGGGTCATACGGCTACGGTTGGTCGCTCTCGATCCCGTATATCGAGCGTCTCAATAAATCCGGCTCGGAGCGCTTATATACCGACAATTACTTTATTTCTTCACTCGGGGGCGAACTCGCCACGACCTCCGTTGCCAATGAATATCGTCATCGCATCGAAGACGGGAGCTTCATGTGGTTCACCTTTTCGAATAATAGTTGGACCGGCTACGACAAGTCCGGCACCCACTTCCTTTTCGGCACTTCAACTGCCGCGCAACAGGCCGCGACTACGAGCCCTTCAAATGTATATCGCTGGATGCTTCAAGAAGTGCGAGACAAAAACGACAACTACATCAAATATGAGTACACCAGCGACGGCAATCAAATCTACCCCTCGCAAATAACCTATACGGGTAATGCCACTACTGATGGCCTTTTCACCGTCACCTTCACCTACGAAACAAGGCCCGATACGATTACCTCGTATAAAAGCGGCTTCAAAGTAACGACGAGTAAGCGGCTAACTGAAATCCAAGCACTCGTGAGTGGATCGTTGGTAAGAAAATATGTCCTAGCCTACGCCTCGGGCGTTAACGGTGCCCGCTCACTCCTTTCGAGCGTTACAGAGACAGGCCGCGACGAGTCAGGAAATCAGCTCTCCTTGCCCGCATGGAGTTTTGCTTATTCCTCGAGCACTCCCGCGTATACGGTGGCGACAAACCTACAAGTCTCGGATAATACGGACATCGTCGGAGACGTTGACGGGAATGGTCTCCCCGACCTCTCTTCTTTTTATCAGAATTCGGTTACTCTCAATACCTATCGCAATGTTCAAAGTAATTTCTACCCTACATTTAATGGATACGACGAACAAATAAGCACCGAATACTGGGGGAGTGAATCTCAAGCGGCCGAACGGGGCGTACGCTTTTTCGATGCCAACGGAGATGGCAAAGCGGACATTTTGCGACACGACAGCAACAACGGCAGCCCAGCGACAACTTCTCTTCGAGGAGTAGGAGATCTT
>MFLS01000021.1:26694-26819 GCA_001781625.1 Candidatus Kaiserbacteria bacterium RIFCSPHIGHO2_12_FULL_56_13 | reverse complement strand
CCCGTGCTTGGATTTTCGTCACGAAGAGTTGTTTCGGGAGTATGCCGTGCAATTTTTCTACCATCTTTTCCCCTTCTTCTTGCACCCTCCGTCGCGACACAATGCGGACAAATGCCGGTACCGGC
>MFLS01000021.1:26561-26664 GCA_001781625.1 Candidatus Kaiserbacteria bacterium RIFCSPHIGHO2_12_FULL_56_13 | reverse complement strand
ACATCGGCAGGCCGCTCGTCGATGAACTCATACGAGAGCGATGCGTAGCCGCTTGATACGCTTTTCAATTTGTCGAAAAAGCCCCGCATGAGCTCTCGGAGTG
>MFLS01000021.1:0-26508 GCA_001781625.1 Candidatus Kaiserbacteria bacterium RIFCSPHIGHO2_12_FULL_56_13 | reverse complement strand
GTCACCGCCTCATGATCATGTAGGAGTTGGAGGACGGCCGAGAGCGCAGCTCCCGGCGTGATGATGATGACCTTCACCCAGGGCTCCTTGATTTCTTTGATCTCGCCGAACTCGGGAAACTTCGCAGGAGTGTAGACCGTCTCGGTGCCTCTGCGCATGGTAGTGACGCGATACGAAATGGTGGGGATCGTGACAATGAGCGAAAGACCGAACTCTCTTCGGAGACGCTCGGTGATGATCTCAAGGTGGAGAAGCCCCAAAAAACCGCATCGGAATCCCCTCCCGAGGACGCCTGATGACTCCTCCTCAAACGAGAGCGACGAATCCGAAAGCCGCAGCCGCTCAAGCGATTGTCGCAAGAGCGAGAGATCATCTTGGCTTTCAGGATAGATCGAGGCCCACACGACCGGGCGCGGCCGCTCATACCCCGCAAGCGCCAGCAGGACGCCCTTTGTGAGCCCGATCGTATCACCGACCGCAACTACTCCCGGCTCCTTGATGCCTGTCACGACATAACCGATCTCGCCAGCCGAGAGAGTCTCGGCGGGCGTTTCATCGGGAGTGAAGATGCCAACCTCAAGCGCAGAGAAGTCCTTGCGTGCAGCGCGAAAGGAGAGCTTCTGCCCCTTTGTGAACATCCCGTCGAAGACCCGCAGATAGACGACGACGCCTCGATGCGGCGTATACGAGAAATCGAAAATGAGCCCTCTCGGTTCGCCTGAAGATTCACCTGTTCGCGGCGAGGGGATACGCTGCACGACGGCCTTGAGGAGCTCGTCGATACCTGCTCCCGTTTTGCCCGAAACCGCAAGAACGGTCTCTCTCGAGACATCGAGCAAGGTCGCGAGCTCGCTTTTGACCTCCTCGATGCGAGCGTAGGGAGAATCGATCTTCGAGACCGCGGGGATCACCACGCACCTTTGCGCTTTCGCCGCTCCCAAGGTCGTCAGGGTCTGCGCTTGCACCCCCTGCGTCGCATCGACGAGGAGCACGACGCCCTCGACGGCTTTCAGAGCCCGCGATACCTCGTATGAAAAATCGATATGCCCGGGAGTATCTATCAAATTCAGAATGAAAGTCTGGACATCGGATGTCCCTGGGACATCCGATGTCCTATAAGTCATCCGCACTGGCTGCATTTTGATCGTGATGCCGCGCTCGCGCTCAAGCTCCATGCGATCGAGCACTTGATCACGCATCTTGCGCGCCGGTATGGTCCCGGTCTTTTCGAGGAGACGGTCAGCAAGGGTTGATTTACCGTGATCGATATGGGCGATGATAGAGAAATTGCGGATCTGGCTTGCGGTCGTCATGGAGATTCTGGAGCGGCCGGCGGCACCACGCGCGCCACGCCCGGGATACGTCGGAGCGCCCTCACAAAATCGATAAACTCCTCATTTTTCAAAAGCGTCAAGACACCCGCGGCAACGGCAAGGCCCACGATGCCCGCGACAAGCCCTTCGGTGAAAACAGCGAGTAGGGTGGTGAGGGGCGCGATCCCTCCTTCAAGATAAAGTGTCACATATGTCGCGCAAGCGCTGACAACTGCCGCGAGAGCGCCGTGCGCAAAAGGTCGCACGAGCGCAGGCGCAAGACCAGGGACCGCCTTTTTGAGCGCCACAAGCGACCAGAGCGCGATGACCCACTGCCCCGCCGACGCCGCAAGGGCAACGACCACAATGGCGGCACCAGGCACATCAGCGATGCGCAGGAGAGCCGCAAGCCACTCGACGAACCCCGCAAGCGGCGCGGTCAAAAGGGAGGCGGCGAGCGCAAGAGTCACCATACCGCCGACGGCTTGGTAGATGAGCGGCTGCCATGACATCCCGGCGGCATAAAATGCGCGGGAAAAAAGGAGAATGAGCCCTTGCGCTACAAGACCGGCCGCAAAGACGACAAGCAACGCTGCCGTGAGCCGCGTCGCGTCCCAGTCAAATGCGCCGGTACCGAGGATGACGCGGACGATGTGTGCACGCAAGACGGCGATGAGACCAAGAAAAATGAGCGACCAGAGGGTAATGTGCCGCGCAGAGATGAGGAGCGTCCGTGCGAACGAATCGCGGTCATCGTTCGCCGAATGTAGAGAGAGCGCCGGGAAGGCGGCGACGGCGTAGGAAGCGCCGATGAGGGCGAGCGGCACCGCCTCAAGGTTGATCGCGAAAGTGAAAACCGAGACCGAGCCGGGAGCCATGCGTGAGGCAAGCGCGGTCAATGCAAGGAGAGTCAGGGAGCCGGCGCCAAGCGCCAAGGAGCGCGGTATTGAGTCGCGTACCACTCCACGGACAATGCGCCACGAAGGAATGACGAGGCGCGGCAAGACCTGCACCGCAGCCAAGACCGGGATATGAAGCGCTGCGTGCGCAAGCGCCCCGAGAAGGACGCCGATGCCTATCCCCGGGAGTCCCCAGATGGGGTAGAGGACAAGAGCGCCAAAAATGATGCCGAGATTGTAGAGGGCAGGTGAGAGCGCAACAAGAATGAACCGGTGGTGCACTTGCGTGACGCTTGCAATCGCACCCGAGATGCCGAGGATGATTGGTTGTATGAGGAGCAGGCGCGTTAAGAATATGAACTCATCCGCGTAGGGTGAGGCGACGAAATCCGGGTAGAGGAGCGCAAGGAGCTGGGGGGCATATGCGGCGAGTACGGCACCGACCACCCCGCCGGCGATGAGCAAAAATGAGACGGAGTGCGAAAGGAGCTCGCGGGCCTCTCTTCTCTCCCTCCCGGCAAGGCGCGGGATGAGGACGTAGGCCGATACGAGAGAAGCGACGAGTGCGAAGACGACATCGGGGATGCGAAAGGCGCCGTAGTAGAGGTCGAGTGTCGGCCCTGCACCGAACAGGTGCGCGAAAGTCCTATCTCGCAAGAGAGCGAGCGCCTGCGAAGCAAGTGTCAAGAGTGCGAGCACAGACGCAGCTTCGTGGAGACCGCGTACGGGAGCGGAGAGCTTGCCGAAAAGACGTTCAACCATTGTCTAAAGAGCGGGAGGCGTCAGGGAGAGGAGATTTGCGGGGAATGGATTCTTGCCTTCAGCAAGTACGCGCAACAAGGGCTCGACGGCTCGTGCATTGTCTTCGCCTAACGCTGCGACGGTCGCGAGCTCATCTCCCGCCCGGTCATAATCGCCCGCCTGCGCGTAGAGCGCGGCAAGGAAGTAGTGAGCATTTGCGAATCGCGGATCGGCCTCAACCGCCCTCGACAAGGCATCGATCGCCCCCGCTCGGTCTCTCTTTGCGGCGCGCAAGACCCCAACTTGAAAGAGCACATTCGGGTTGTTCGGGGTGAAATAAGCCGCCGCTTCAGCAGCTTGCAGGGCTTCAGTGACATTGCCGGTCGCCACCTCAAGCTGTGAGAGGAGGAATATGGCAGGGACATAATCTTGCTTGAGCGCGATCGCTTTGCCAAGAAACTCTTTCGCCGCTACGTTTCTCCCGGCAGCGATCTCAAGCTCTGCAAGAGCATGTGGGATGACTGGCGAGGTCGGGTTGAGAGTTTGCGCTTTTTCGTAAGCCGCTCGAGCATTGTCAGAGGCGCCTTCGACATTGAGAGGGACCACCGAGGCATAGAGATCTCCGAGCACGAACCAGCTCTGGTACTCGCCGCCGGCAACTCGTGTCGCCTCGAGCGCGGCAGTGACCCCACGCGCGAGCTCTTGTTGAAAGCTCTGCTGTGCGAGGGACACCGAGAGACTCGCATCGTTTGCGATGCGGGTCATCTCTCCTTGGGCGATTCGCGCTTGAAGCCGGTATGCCTCACCCGAAGCCACGAGACCCTGCGCGCGGAGAGCTTCCCTCCGTGCTCCCCCAAGATCACCTTCAGCAAGCGCGGCTTGAGCGCGAATCAAACTCACCTCTCCCAGGTAGCGCTCGACCACGAGGTAGGCCCCCACGACTGATGCTAAGAGGAGAAGGGTGAACACGAAGACGATGATAAAACCGATGCGCGGGCTCCGCGCGAAAATGACCCCCCACTGCGTCTGCCTTGGGGCATAGCGGAGCACCGAGGCGAAAAGGCCGACACATACGAAGAGGAGCGCAAGCGTCAGGGCCCCCGGGTTCGTCATAACAGCAAGCAGGCCAAGAAAGACTGCGGCCACAAACGAAAATACGGTCACAAACCGAAGGTACGGGTCACTTGTCACCGAGAGCACCACTCGCCGCACTCCGGCATAGAGGAGCGCGAGAGCGAGCAGTATCCACGCAAGAGCGCCGATAACACCGGTCGTGATGAAGGAGGTGGGGATGAAGCCGATACCCGTGGTGAAATCGATATCCCAAAAAATCGTCTGGTTGAGGCCTGCATCACGATAGGTGAGCCACTCACGGCCAAAGGTCGCTGGCCCTGAGCCAAACACGGGTGACGAGGCATACACTTCTTTACCTACCGCAAGAGTCGACTGCCACGAGGGGCGCACATCAATCGCCGTCACATTAAGCGCTTCGGCAAGGGCATTCCCCAAGCTACTCCCGATAAGAAAAAAGAGGGAGAGGGCAAGGACGGCCAAGGGAGCGATGAGGGAGCGTTCACCCTCCCCTACTCCCACATCATCTTCGACAAGAACGGCGACATCTTCAAGATCAGCGTCACCCGTCGAGGGCGCGCGGCGCATCACCGATTCGACAAAGAGCCCGAACGAAACAAGGCCAACGACAATGAGCTCGAGTTCGGCATTAAAGAGCGCGAGGAGAATCAGGGCGACAAGCGTGAGCGCCACGAGCACGATACGCACCGTATTCTCGAGTGAGAGAAAACGGAGTGCAAGCAGGGAGCCGATAATGATAAGGCCTGCGAGTGCCGCAAGATCGACGATGGTCCCAACGAGAGAGAAGTTTGCAGGTACGAGGGCCGGGTTTACCTGCGCAGTAATGAGGAGCGCAACCTCAAGGGAGATGAGCGCCACTGCCGCGCCAAAGAGTGTCTTAAAAAATAACTGGTAGTGCGGGGGGCGACGAAAGATGAGCGCCGTAAGCGTGCCGAGAAGCGTCGCCGCGATGATGAATCCGAAGGTGTCAACTGAAAATGCGGTGCTCAAGAATGCTTGCGAAAAGCTCTCGCCTGAAAACGCCGCTGAGAGCGCGTACGCCGCTGCCGGGAGCCACAGGGCACCGAGTACTAAGGGCGGAGGGAGGATCACATTGCCGCGCGAGAGGCGGGCAAGGATATAAAGCGCTAAGGTAATGATGGCGCCAATGATAAGGATGAATGCCTTTGTCGAGATGAACGGTATCGACGCAAGGGGGACAAAGGCAATGGCCGCGAGGAGGAGCGTCGCGAGGAGCGCGAAGGGCGTTACGACCTCAAACGAGATACGGCGTGCTGCTGAAGATTGAGTGGGGGGCATACACTACGATTGCAAAGAAATAATGGCCCTAGTATACACGAAGTGCGTAGGGGGCCAGAATCCTTCTCCCTCGAAAAAGTGTGGTATAATGGCCTCCGGACCGGGACAGGCAATCGCCGAGCACATAACTTGTTATGTGCTTCGGAGGAAAGTCCGAACACGCCCGAGCACATAACATTCGTTATATACTCGGAGACAGGTAGTGGGTAACGCCCGCACGCCGCGAGGCGCGAGGTGCGAACAGAAACGACCCGGTTAAGTCCGGCTGAAACGGCAAAATCCTTACCTGCGTGCAAGGCCGTGCCGAAGCACATAACTTAGTTATGCGCTCGGAGCGCCGCTCGAGCCCGAGAGCAATCGAGGGCCCAGATAGATGATTGCCACCCTCCTTCGGAGGGGACAGAATTCGGCTTACCGTCCCGGTCCCGACAAATGAAAAACCCCGCGAAAGCGGGGTTTTTCATTTGCTTCCCCTCTTTTTATACGATCTCGCAGATATTCCCCACGCAGGCCGCAGTTTGCTTCATCTCTGTCTCGTCATGACGCTCGTAGGCAATGAGTTTCGAGTAATCGATCTTCGGCATCGTCACGAAACGGCGCTCGTACTCCTCTTTCGTGATCTCTTCATACGGAGCAAGACGGTACACATGTTTCGTGCGAGGGAGAAAGGAGAGCCCGCCAATGATGTCCCAGTTCTTTTGTATCCAGTCAATCACTGCGATCCACTCGTCTTCACTGACCGAGATCGTCGCAGAGGGGTTGTGCTCGGTGAAGTTCACCTTGACCATCTTCCAATACTCGAGTTGCTCGATCGCCGACAGGTCATCTTTGAACTTCACGCTTTTTGATTGGTCGGGCGCTTTAACCGGGAACTCGAGCACATAGGTATTCGCCTCTTCCATCGACTGCCCGACCTCTGGTGCATACGGTATGCCCTGATCACGAAGCATCTTGAACAAAGAATCGGTAGCGCTGATTCGCACACGGCGGATATAGTACGGCGAGTGGCGCGGGTGGAGTCCTGACGCGCAATTAAAGGTCTGCGAGACGGTACCCGAGGGCTTCACGGCCGTCACTGAAGTCGAGACCGGGATGCCGAAACGCTTTGCATACTTTTGATTGATCTTGATGGCCTCGTCGCGCATCTTGCGCATCGTGCCAGCATTTCGCACGGCCGGAGAGTCCCACTCTCCGGTGATTGAGACGCCGAGCAAGCGCTCCTGCTCACAGTTTTCTGTCCACTCTTTTGAGATATAGCGGAATTTCGTGAGAGATGATTGATAGGTGCCGAGAAGCGAGGCGAGGCGCGCTTTTCGTATGAGCGATTCCTCGGTGTCAGAGGCGCGCGCGATGACTTCAGAGAGATTGCAGAACTGCTTTGACTGCAAGATGATCTCGGCGCACGGGTTCGCTCCCAGCTGGCCGATGTTTCCCTTGCCGTACTTCTTTTGGAGGAATTCGTAGCGACGACGCGGGAGCGATGCCGGCAAAGAGCCGCGGTTGAAGATACCGCGCTCGCCCGTGCCGCTCTTCATGAGTGCCACCCACTCGTCCATGAGCTCGGTGTTCGTGGGCTTGGTGAGATAGACGGCGGAGTTATTCGCAACCGAGCGGTGCGGGTCGGTCAAGAAGAACTGCCCTTTCTTGGCGTCGCGAATCTCGGGGTCATCGAGATCAGAGAGGGAGATCATCGCCGTGCGGCGCACGCCGCCCGCGACGACGCACTCCCCTATCTTGCAGATGATGTCGTGCGCGTCGATGTTCCGGAGGCGCCGCCCTTGGCGCGCGAGGATGCGCTCGCGCGCAAAAGCGAGGAGGTTGCGAAGTGGGTCGGGGCCCGAGGCCTTGCCGCCCATGGTTTTGAGACGTGCGCCAGCCGGCCGTATCTGAGAGAAATCGAATTCGATGTCCTTCCCCGCATACCAGGTCTTGAGCCCCAGGGTGAGCGCATCGCACCAACCCTCTTTCGAGTCGCCGATGACATGCGGCGGGAGCTTGTCGCCTGCCTGCCTGGCGATCTGCGGTAGCTGCTGCACATTCTCGCTTTCAACGGCGTAGCCGACACCGCATCCCTGCATTGAGAGATACATGATCTCGGCGAAGTCCCCTAGTTTCGTCGGTGCCGTATAGGTGCAGTTGTAAGCGCAGGTGTTGCAGCGACGTGCGGCCTCGCCCGCAAATTGCATGAGCCGCATCGAGGGCATCACCTCTTGCTTCAGAATAGCTTCACGCACATCGGCATATTCTTTTTCAGTCAACGTATTGCCCAAGTTCTCCCGCATGAAGGAGACATACCGATCAACGGTTTCGATCCATGTCTCGCGTCGGCCCTCTTCGGGGAGCCACTTCGCGTAAGTGCGCAGATAGACGAACTCTCCGAGCGGGTTGTCCGCAAAATATTTCTTGCTCTCCTCGACGAGCTTGACGACATGCTCGGGGATCTCGATCCGCTCGTGTCGCAATTGCGCGCGCTTGTCGCGATAGAGGATGTAGGCCTTCGCCGTCTTCACATAATCATTCAAAATGAGATGCTTCTCGACTGAATCTTGGATGCCTTCGACCGTGGGGAGAAAATTCTTGTACTTTTTTGAGAATCGGGCGAGCTCGCCGGTTACCTGGTGCGCGATCAAGACCGCATCGCCGACCTCTCCCTCCTCGGTGGCGGCCATCGCTTTGCCGATGGCCACTGAAATCTTGTCGAAATCAAACGGGACGATCCTGCCGTTACGTTTTTCGATCTGTGGGATGATAACTCTGTAGTGTGCGGTCTCGCGCGAGGTGATCTCGGCCTTTTGGGCGACCTCGGGAGAGACAGCGGCGGCTACCGGCGTTTTTGCGGTTTTGGTCATAGGAAAAAGAGATTGATAATCGCGTCCGCCACACCTCTTCACCCGCGTGTCGGACGACACAAAAACTATTTTACCTCCGAGAACCGAAAACTCCTGTGGATATGTCACTCTGAAACGATTGGCCAGCTTTGCAAGTGCAGTTGCGCACCAATGTCGATGTTATGAGACGTCGCAAACCCGGCGGGGGCCTCAAGGACATAGTGCACGGGCTTGGGCGGGTAAAAGACACTGGGGTAGGTCGCAGGCGACACATCTTCAGTAATCCAAATAACTTGTCCTTGATCGTCAAACCAAAATATATCTATCGAAAAGAGCATGTCCTTCATCCAAAAACCATGTCGATCGGCGGCGGGAAAGACAAAGAGCATCGCAGAATTGGCGGGCATCTCTCCGCGGTCGCTAAGACCGCGCTCTCTTGTCTCTTTTGTGAGCGCATATTCGATATTCAAGGACACGCCGCTGAACTCCCCTGTCCCATACACCGGTGTCCGATACTCAAAGTAGGCAACGCCGCCAAGGATCAGTACGGCAACTGCGGTAAGTATCAAAAACCTCATGGCGGAGGCGGAGCGATTCGAACGCTCGGTGGGTTACCCCACACATGCTTTCCAAGCATGCGCACTAGACCACTATGCGACGCCTCCAAGAAGCAATTATCAACTTACAACAGAAAACATTACTTGCCTACGAGAGCTTGGATGCGGTCAGAGAGAGGCGGATGAGTGGCAAATAAGCGCGCAAGCCAGCTTTCGCGCTTCCCCGACGACGGCCCGAACGGATTGCTAATGAAAAGATGCGCAGTCGCGTGACTTATCCGCTTCATCGGGGCGGCATACGCGCCGATCTTTTGGAGCGCTGCGGCGAGTCCCTCGGGGTAGCGCGTGAGGAGCGCCCCCGATGCATCTGCCAAGAATTCGCGGTGGCGCGAAATCGCGAGCTGAATCAGTTTTGCCGCAATCGGCGCCAAGATGATACCCACGACGCCGAGTACGAGGATGAGCGCATTTCCTCCCATGCCGTTGTCACGCCGCCCGCCACCATGAAACGACATCCGCAAAAAAATATCAGCGACTATCGCCACAAAGCCCGCAAGCACCACAGCAATCGTCATCACCAAAATATCGCGATTTTTAATGTGAGAGAGCTCGTGTGCGATAACGCCCTCGAGTTCGCTCCGCCCCAAGAGTGAGAGGAGACCGGTCGTCGCACACACGACGGCATGTGTTTCATTGCGCCCGGTCGCAAAGGCGTTTGGCGCTGGATCGTTAATAACGTAGAGCTTCGGCAGAGGGAGCCCAGCCGTGATCGCGAGATTTTCGGTGACTGTATAGAAATCAAAAAATTCTTCGCGCGAAGCAGGCCGAGCGCGACTCATCGAAAGCACGAGTTTGTCTGAATGCCAGTACGCGAAGACATTGGTGAGGAGTGCGATCGTGACCGCGAGATAGAGGATAGCCTGCTCCTCGTAGTACCACGAGACAAGCCATCCGATAGCGATAACGATGAGCAGAAAGCCAGCGATGAGGGCCCATGTTCGACGAATGTTAGCGGCTCGTTGTTGATAAAGATTCATCTGAACGAAACCTTCACGGGCTCCCTTGCGGCCTGGTCAGATTCAACAAGTTCGAAGAGCTCCATTTTAGCGAAACGAAAGGCTGACGCGATAAGGTTCCCCGGGAATGACTCTACCCCAATATTGAGGTCGCGTACATTCGTATTGTAGAAGCGGCGCGCGGCCTGGATCTTGTTCTCGGTGTCCGAGAGTTCGCGCTGAAGTTCAAGAAAATTCTGGTTCGCTTTGAGGTCTGGGTACGCCTCGGCAACCGCAAAAAGGGATTTTAAGGCGCCGGTCAACATGTTCTCTGCCCTGCCGTGCTCCTCGACCGATTGCGCGGAGATCGCTGTAGCGCGCGCCTTGGTGACATTCTCAAACGCCTGTCTCTCGTGCGTCGCGTAGCCCTTCACGACCTCGACAAGGTTCGGGATCAGGTCATATCGGCGCTTGAGTTGCACGCTGATGTCTGACCACGCTTCTTTCGCGCGATTCACAAGCGTGACGAGATTGTTGTACGCATAGACGACCCAAAGCACGACGACGGCGAGGATGCCGAGAATGATAGAGGTGCTCATACGGCTAGTATAGCAAAAGAGCGAGAATGGTATACTGAAACCCACTTATCAATAAAACGATTCGAAGATCATGAAAGGACTTAGCATACTTGTCGTCTTACTCATCATTATCGGCGGTGGATGGTACCTCTACAAGAGCCAAGCTGCAGCACCTGGTGGCGATGCGGCAACAGGTACGATGCCTACCGAGCTCGAGCCCCAGCAGGTCGTCGTCACCTACACTGACGAAGGTTTCTCCCCTACCGAAGTGACAGTCCCAGTTAATGCAACAGTGACATGGACAAACGACATTTCTGGCGACATGTGGGTTGCCTCTGCGATACATCCCACCCACATGGTCTACGATGGTACGACGCTCTCCGAGCATTGCGCAGGCGGCATAGCGAGTTCTCCCGATGTCTTTGATGTGTGCACGGGCATCGGGACCGGCGGCTCGTGGTCATTCACCTTCGACAAGACAGGCACTTGGAAATATCACGACCACATCGCGACGAACCGCTTCGGCACCGTCATCGTGACCGAGGCAGTCGAAGAGATGGACGCCACAGATGACGCCGCTCTCTAGCGTTTATCTGCTCCTACGGGTCGGGGTCGCCTTCGCACTCCTCTACCCGCCTTTTGCCGCTACGCTCGACCCTGTCTCCTGGACGGCGTACTTCCCCGCCTTCGTGCGAGGATTGCCGTTTGAGACAACGATGCTCCTCAATCTCTTTGGAGCATTTGAAGTGGCGCTTGCTCTCTGGATTCTCTCTGGGTGGCGTATCCGTATCCCCGCAGCGATAACCGCGCTCCTCCTCGTCGCGATAGTCGTGGTGAACTTTTCGCAGTTCGATGTCCTCTTTCGCGATCTCTCGATCGCGGCCGCGGCGCTCGCGCTCGCGCTTTGGCCAGTTACCGAATCGATGCCGCAACTGCCTTCACCACGCGAGGATCGAGGAGGTCGGGGATGATGCGTTCGGCCGTCGGTGCTTCGACGAGGCCCGCGAGTGCCGATGCCGTGGCAAGCTTTATCTCTTCAGTGATCTTTTTGACGCCCCTGTCGAGACACCCTCGAAAGATGCCCGGGTACGCGAGCGCATTATTGACCTGATTCGGGTAGTCGGAGCGGCCGGTCGCGATAATCGCCGCGCCACCCTCCCGTGCTTCCTCCGGCATGATTTCAGGCACGGGGTTCGCAAGAGCGAAGACGATTGCATCTTTCGCCATGAGCTTTACCCCTGCGGCACTCATGACCTCGGGCCCAGAAACGCCGATAAAAACGTCAGCCCCTCGCAGGGCCTCGGGGAGACCTCCCATGAGGCCTCGCAGGTTCGTACACTCGGCAAGCGCGGCCTTATGAGCATTCATGTCGGCGCGGCCGGCGTACAAGGTGCCGCGACGATCGAGCACGATGGTGTCATTCACGCCCGAGGCGAGAAGGAGCTTTGCCACCGCCGTGCCGGCCGCGCCGGCGCCCGAGATGACGACTTTCAAACCCGCAAACTCTTTTGTTACCGCCTTCGCGGCATTTACAAGGCCCGCAAGGACGACGATCGCGGTGCCGTGCTGGTCATCGTGCATCACGGGGATATCAAGTGACTCGACGAGTCGCTTCTCGATATCGAAGCACTTGGGCGCGGCGATGTCTTCAAGGTTCACGCCGCCGAAGGCAGGCGCAATTGCCTGCACGACCTTCACTATCTCGTCCGGCTTTTGCGTATCTAACACAATGGGCCACGCGTCTATCCCCGCCAACTCTTTGAAAATAAGCGCCTTGCCTTCCATGACCGGCAAAGCGCCATAGGGGCCCTTGTTGCCGAGCCCGAGGACGGCGGAGCCATCAGAAACGATCGCCACCGAGTTTTTCTTGATGCTCATACGCCGCGCATCCTCGGGATGCGTGGCGAGGTGCTCGGCCGCCGCCGCCACCCCGGGCGTATACCAGAGCGAGAAATCTTCTTTGCTCCCGAGCTTCACCCGCGCCTCTGTCCCAATCCTTGCGCCCTGCTTCGTATATGCTTCGAGTATCTTTTTCTCATCCATCGTAGCGGCAGTATACTACGAGGCGTGAAGCCAGACGACTTACTCGAGATGCATTTTGCGCGCCTCAAGCCCGAGCAAAAAAGGGCGCTTCACAAGCTTGGCGTGAGGACTATCCGCGGCCTCCTTTACCACCTCCCCGCCCGTTATGAGGCGGCAGGGCCTTCGGGCACAATTCTCGGCGCCTCTCCCGGTGCTGAAGTAACTCTCTACGGGACCGTACGTAAGCCCGATGTCAGAAAGACCTGGAAGAGCCGCCGGCCCGTCGCCGAGGCCTACCTCGAAGACGCGACAGGCCGCATCAAGATGATGTGGTTCTCCCAACCTTACATCGCGAAGACCTTGCACGACGGGATGCATGTCAAGGTGATGGGGCGTGTAGGCGGCACAGGCGCGAAGAAGTATCTCGCGAACCCGACAATCGAACGGTCGTTGATCTCTCCCGAAGAAGCTCACGATAATTTATTTATTGCTGCGAGTTCTGATACTGCCACAGATAGCAGCATGTCGCCGGTCTATCCCGAAAGCCGCGGCGTTTCATCGTTGTGGCTCACCCACGCAGTGAAAAAAGTGTTCGCAGTTCTCGTGCATGAAAAGATGCCCGACCCTATCCCGCCCGATATTCTCGCGCGGTACAACTTGCCCTCACTTAGCACCGCGCTTGTATGGGTACACACGCCGCGGCGTCCGAGGGACGCCGCGGCGGCTCGCAAACGTTTTGCGTTCGAAGAGGTCTTTGCCCTCCAACTTGCGATGCAGAGGCGTCGCGCCGCAACGCTCCGCGAGAAGGCGCTCCCAGTAAAAGTCAATCGCGCCGCGCTTAAAAGTTTCGTCGCATCGTTCCCCTTCCCCCCGACCGCTGCGCAAATGCGTACGATTGACGACATCGTGAAAGATTTCGAAAAACCGCACCCTATGATGCGCCTTCTTGAGGGTGATGTGGGGAGCGGCAAGACGGCAGTTGCCGCCGCGACAAGTTACCTCGTCGCGACCTCAACGCCGCCTGGGCGCGAAGCAGGTACCTTGCAAGTCGCCTATATGTGCCCGACCGAGATCCTTGCGAAGCAACACTTCTCTACCTTTATTTCTTATTTCAAAGATCACCCGATCTCAATCGGGCTCATCACAGGGAGTGAGACACGCAAATTCCCTTCGAAAGTGCGCTATGAGGAGTCTGCAAAAATCTCGAAGGCGCAATTTCGAAAATGGGTCGTAAATGGCGAGATCCCCATCGTCATCGGCACCCATGCTCTGATCGAAAAGACGCTCTCGTTCAAACATCTCGCGTACGCCATCGTTGACGAACAGCATCGTTTTGGCACTATCCATCGCCAAAAGCTCGTAAAGAAAAATAATGTCTCTCCGCATCTTCTCTCAATGACGGCGACCCCGATCCCTCGCACTTTAGCGCTCACGATCTATGGCGATCTCGACCTTTCTTTGCTTGATGAGATGCCGACAGGCCGTAAACCTATCATTACTGAAGTCGTCGGGCGAGATCGGCGAAAATACGCGTACGAACGCGTCAAGAAAGAGCTCGCGGCGGGGCATCAGGCGTATGTGGTTTGCCCCCGCATCGACGAGCCCGACCCGGCAAAGCAGTTCGCCCTTCAAGCCAAATCAGTAAAAGCCGAAGCGGCACGGCTTAAAAAAGATGTGTTTAAGAATGCGACTATCGGGATACTCCACAGCAAGATGACGCCGGTGGATAAAGAAAAAACAATGCGCGCATTCGAGCACGGCGAGCTCCAGATACTCGTCGCAACCTCGGTCGTCGAGGTAGGCGTCAATGTGCTGAACGCAACAGTGATTTTGATTGAGGGTGCGGAACGCTTCGGCCTTGCACAACTCCACCAACTTCGAGGCCGCGTTATCCGTTCAACACATCAATCCTACTGCTTTGTTCTGCCTGAAACGTTAGGCCCTGCAACCCGCGAGCGGATGAAGGCGCTCGCGCAAGCAAAAAATGGTTTTGAGCTCGCCGAGTACGACTTGACGCTCCGTGGCGCGGGCGAGCTTGCGGGCGGCCACCAGTGGGGCGTCTCTGACATTGCAATGGAAGCGCTGAAAAATATCAAAATGGTCGAGGCCGCGCGCAAAGAGGCACAGGAGATGATCGCGCGCGACCCTGAACTCAAAAACAATTCGGCGCTCGCGACCAGAGTCGCGAGCGCCGATAGAGAAGTGCACCTCGAGTGATCACGAGACGATGGAAAAGCGGCGGAAATTCGGATCTCTGAATCTCCACGCTCGCCACATCACGGGGACACCCTCGTTAAAGAGCATAATCACCTCGACAACAAAGTAACGAGTTCTCCCTCGCTGTCTTGGACAATTAATAATGATGGGCTCATCAAGAGAAAGAATAAGCCCCTGATACTCGTTTTGCCCTACACACTGATAGGGCGCGACCTCCCCTTCTGGCTTGCCGAAAAAGAAGCCGGTCCGAGTTGGGAATTCCATACCCGGGTATGGTTGCGAATGAAAAGCGAGTCGCTTCGAGAAAATCGCTTCGGCCAGATCCGGATTATCCTCCTCAAGCCATACATAAGGAGGGTCGTACGGGTGCAATGAGATAACCTGCGCGCTCACGAACGCCTCCTCATATTGATCCGAGGATAATTAGAGCATGCTCGAGTAAAAGCCGCAAGTACGCCCGGAGGGACTCGAACCCCCAGCCAATCGCGTATAAGGCGACCGCTCTACCATTGAGCTACGGGCGTATCTCTTTACTCTACACTTTCCTGCCCCATCTGGTAGAGTCATTCGCGGAAGCTCCCTGAACATCAGGGGCACATAGGAGAGTGACATGCCACTACACCTCATGAATGCCGCCGGCACCGCAAAGACCGTCGCGCATGCAAAAAAGTTGGCCCGTTCAGAAGCTCTAGCCGAGATCACGATGGGCTCCTTCACCTACGAAGCTCGACCGGGCAATGAAGGAAAAGTATTCCATCCAGAGCCAGGCATTGGCTCACTCAACTCACTCGGTATCCCGAACGGCGGGCGGGAATACCTCCGTTCTGTTATCGACGAGCTGATCAGTATCGTCGAGTGCACTGGTGAGCGGCAGTTGCGGGTGAGCATCGCCGGCTCCAACACAAAAGAACTTGCCGCACTCGCAAAAACGACAAGAGGGGCCAGCACGTGCGAAGTGAATCTCGGTTGTCCCAATGTGTGGGATGGTGGTAAACAGAAGGACATCTGGTCATTTAATCCAGACCGAATCGGTGACGCCGCGATTGCGGTAAAAGAAGCGGCAGGAGATGGTTCTTTCGTCGCGCTCAAGCTCTCGCCGTATTCTGATCCAGGATTGTTCGCGCGTGTCATGGACACTCTCGAACATCTCGCCGAAGAGGGCTACATTGACGAGGTTGTGTATGCGAACGCGTATCCGAACGCTTTTCTCTGGACCATCACAGAAAATGGTGGGCCTGAAATCGCGGCGGCGGCGATATCTCCCGCGGGCGGACTTGCGGGCGGCGCTGGCCGCGGTTTCTTGCCCTTCGTTCTCGGCGGCTTGCGTCAGCTCAAACAACGGCTCGGGAAGAAAGTCGATATCACTGGCGTAGGAGGTATCGTCGATGGCTGGTCGCTTGCACAACATCTCTTGTGCGATGTCGACGCCGTGCAGATTAACACCGCCTTCTACGAGACTGACGACCCGGGGGTGTTCAGCAAGATTATTGAAGACTTTGTGGCAAAATACCCACACTTGGCTGAAAGATATCTCCAACAATGAACTCGTTTGCGCGGTGGTTTCGAATGAAACCACCGCGTTTTCTTTTCTCATCCCCCGTGCTAGAGTCCGCCCGGATAAGCACTCAACAAAGAAAGGATATGACATGCGCTTACACATCGATGGTACGGACGCAAAGGCGCGTCCGCATGCACACACCTATCGCGGCTTTAACGAGGCACAAGGCGGGTGGGTGATCCCCCGCCCGGCAAACCCTCACGTGCATTTTCGAGACCCGGAGACCCAGAGTGACATCTTCACTCTCGTTGTTCCAGAGACAGCAAAGCTCTATGCGTGGGCAACGGCAATGCCGAACCTTGGTAAGAACCGTATCCGCACGCCAGAGCAGGCGATCGCGTATCGCAATCGCATTCTCGAGCTTGGCCGCACGGTAAATCCAACTTTCGAGGCTACCGTCCCACTCTATCTTGAGCCGGACATCGACCATGGAGTTATCCGTGGGGGTCACGAAAGCGGGGCGTTCTGGGCGGCGAAGCTCTATCCGAAAAACGGGACCACTGAGAGCGACCACGGCATCGACTTTCGGGACATCCGGCCGATACTCCCGACACTCAAGGTGATGGAGGAGCTCGATATGCTCTGTCTCGTCCACGCCGAGGTGGTGCTTGATCAGTATGACGAGCTTGTTGTCGATCGCTTTCGTGAAGGGCTCGCCATCGACGTTATCGACCGGATCTTGCGGCATTGCCCAAAACTTCGCGTCGTTTTCGAGCATATATCATCGCGCGCATCAATCGAGGCATACTGGCGGTGGAGACGAAAGGGGTGTCACATTGAAGCCACTATTGCCCCGCAGTACTTGCTATGGAACAGCTCGGTCTTGTTCGAGCGTGGGATGAACCCGATCAACTTCTCAATCCCCATCTTGAAAGATGAGGAAGATCGGGTGGCGCTCGTTGAGTTCATGCTCGAGGGCGGCGGCATGCTCGGCACCGACAGTGCCCCACATGACCTGTCGGCGAAGAGCCGCCACGAACACTGTCCCGGTGGCCTTTTCAATGAGCCGGTTGGCCTCTTCATCTACTTTCACCTCTTTCGTACGCTCGGGGGTGAGCAGTGGTTCGAGCAATTTGTCGATTTCGCCTGCCGCAAGGCGGCGCACTTCTACAACGTGCCCGAATCAAGCGAAGAAGTTGTTATTGCTGAAGAAGCGTGGCAGGTGCCACCGCGGTACACGCATGGCTCGGCGATCATCATCCCGATGCTTGCTGACACCGTCATGCCGTACTCATTAAAACGTGCGTAACAATCCTAGCCGCGAAGTGTTTCGGGACACTTCGCGGCTTTCTTGTATTAATGACCCGGCCGTCATCTGCTTTCACCCTGCGATGACCTTCGGCTTCTCCTCGATGAGCTCTTTCACTTTTGGCTTGATACCGTTGGCGATGAGGAGCTTCTCAAACTCGTCGCGCTCGATGGTCTCAATCTCGATCAGTTTCTCGGCGATCGCATTTAAGACCGCGCGGTGCTTCGCGATTATCTCTTTTGCGCGCTTTTTCTCCGTATCGATAATGCACGAGACCTCGGCGTCTATCTTCGCCGCCACATCCTGCGAGTAGCTCTCGGGGAGGCCGGGGCCCCTCTCGGCGCCAAAGGCAACCGGCCCCAGCTTTTCGCTCATGCCGTAGCGCGCGACCATGTCGCGCGCAAGCGCAGTAACAACCGCAAGGTCGTTGTGGGGCCCGGTCGTAATGTCGCCGAAAACAAGCTCTTCAGCCGCATAGCCGCCCAAGGCCCCCGCGATGTCATCGAAAAATTCTTTGCGCGACTGCATCTTTTTATCTTCAAACGGGAGCTTGAGGGTGTAGCCAGCGGCTCTGCCGCGACTGATGATGGATATCTTGTGCACGGGGTCGGCGTGCGGCAAAACGCTTGACACGAGCGCGTGTCCAGCCTCGTGATATGCGGTAATCTCCTTTTCTTTCTTCGATAAAAGGTGACTCTTTCTTTCTGGTCCGAGCATCACTTTCTCAATAGAGCGGATGAGGTCGTATTGCGTCACCTCCTTGCGATTCTCGCGTGCCGCCAAGATCGCCCCCTCATTCATAAGGGAGTAGAGCTCGGCGCCTGAGAAGCCCGGCGTGCGCTCGGCGACAACCGCAAGATTGACATCAGCGCCAAGTGGCTTCTTTCGTGCGTGGATCGCGAGTATCTCTTCGCGCTCTTTGCGGTCAGGGAGATCGATGACGACTCGGCGGTCGAAGCGGCCGGGGCGAAGCAAAGCCGGGTCAAGCACATCGGGGCGGTTCGTCGCTGCCATCACGACGACCTTCTCGTGCGGCTCAAAGCCGTCCATCTCGACCAAGATCTGATTCAAGGTCTGCTCGCGCTCGTCGTTGCCGCCCCCTACCCCGCTACCGCGCACGCGCCCCACCGCATCTATTTCATCGACAAAGATGATCGCCGGCGCCGCGCGCTTTGCAAGCTGAAAAAGGTCGCGGACACGCGAAGCGCCCACCCCGACGAACATCTCGACGAACTCGCTCCCCGAGATCGTGAAAAACGGCACGCCGGCTTCGCCCGCGACGGCGCGCGCGAGCAAGGTCTTGCCGGTCCCGGGGGCCCCCATGAGGATGATGCCCTTTGGGATCCGCGCGCCGATATCGAGGAACTTCTTCGGATTCTTCAAAAAGTCAACTATCTCGAGGAGCTCCTCTTTCGCTTCGCGCGCGCCCGCAACATCGGCAAAGGTTACTCTCTGCGCCGTATCAGCAGGGTCAACGACGCGCGCCTTCGACTGTCCGAAGGTAAAGGCCTGCATCCCCGCTCCGCGCACTTGGCGACTGATGAACCAGAAAAGAAAGATGAGAAAGATGAGGGGCAAGACGATGGGAGCGAGCGTGAGAAACCAAAAGCGTAGTCCTGACTCGGCTTCGATCGTAATCGCGACTTTTGCGAGCTCTTCGGGCGTGACCCCATAGGTCGTTAGGGTTTCAGGGAGGCCCGCCGACGGGTCTTTGATGGATTCTCGCGCCGTGCCGTCTTTGTACGTGAGCGCGAGCGTGTCGCCTGAAATCGTGATCGATTCGACTTCTCCTGCTTTCACATCCCTCGCGACTTGCGAGAGCGGCACCATTTCAGGGCTCTCGGTGAGATCAGCGATCAACGAATATCCGCTCATGAGGAGCAAGAGGACGATGATGGTGGTGAGGAGATTCCCCATAAACGAAGGGCCACCAAAAACAGGAAACCACCTGCCCCCTCGTGGGGGTACAGGCTTTTTGCCTCCGGCAGACTTGCCACTTTTTTTGCCGATTGCCATATAGTGCCGACACTCTACAACAAACAGGCAAAAAATCAAAATGCAGGGTATACTCACGGCATGACCTTGGTCGAATACAAGAAGGCCTCGCTCAAATACGCGCCCTTAAAATCATTTGCGGCGGGCATTGAGCTCATGGGCCACGAGGTAAAATCCTTGCGCGCAAAGCAGGGCTCTCTTGAGGGTGCGCGCGTCGTGGTGCGGGGCGGCGAAGCATGGCTCATGGGCGCCACCATCCCGCCTTATCAAGCAAAGAACGCTCCCTCGAACTACGACTCTGAACGCTCGCGCCGTCTTCTCCTTGCAAAGCACGAGATCGCTGAATTAACCGACGCCGAGGGCAAAAAAGGCTTGACAATCGTGCCGTTTGAAGTATACACTGACCACGGCCTCATCAAGATCCGCGTCTCGATAGTGCGCGGCAAGGGCAAGCGCGACAGGAGAGAAGATTTGAAAAAGCGTGAAGCTTATAAAGAGGCCGCCCGTGTTTTAAAACGGGGGTGATCGGCTTTGACGGCCTGCTCTTTGAAAGCGTGCGACGCAGTGCAAGCTTGCTCAACACTCAAAACTGGCAGGCAACAAACTTGCTAACAAACTTGTTGCAAGCGTGAAGTCCCCGTACTTCGGTATGAAGGACTTTGCGTTCGTCTACGCATAAGCCTTTACGGCTTCGCCTAGGTGACGTCTCACTTTCCCCGGCGCCGAGAACGCAAAGTGAGGCGGAATATTCTCTCGGCTCGGAATTAGGCGCTTCTCGCGTCTAGGGCTTAAATCAAGAGATCAGGTTGGAGTGGTTTCGTTTCGGTTCTTCGCACCCAACCTAAGTTCCGCCAACCGGTGGATAACTGAAACTATGCGTCGTAGACTCGCTCTCTCTGACGGGCTCGGACCGGGGTTCAATTCCCCGCGCCTCCACAACGAACGCAAAAACACACCTATATAGGTGTGTTTTTGCGTTAGCGGGTGTGCATACCTATCTCGCGGATAGAGCGGTTGCGGTGTATGAGCTCGTCGTTCCTGATAGAACGAAAGAGCTCGTACTGATTCACGGCTTTGCGACCGTACCAGTCTAAGAAGGCGCTCGTGACGGTTTTTCGCTTCAACTCTTCTTCGTGTTCTGTGATGAACTCGTTGTACTGGTCGAACGCGTGCTGTTCAAAATGATAATTGAGCTCAAGCGCCGCGCGCGGAGAGAGGAGGTAGAGAAGGTAGACGATCCAAAAATAGATGAAGGCAAAGACGACCGGCACCAGGGTGTGGGCCACAAAGCCACCTCCGTTCTCTGCCTTCGCGAGCGCCGTGACGACAACGACATGCATGGTCTCGTTGTCCTGCGCGACGCGCGCGAACATCGCAATCTTCGAAAGCTTGATGGCGCGCACCTCATTTGCATAAAAAAGCGTCAAAAAGGTGTAGGCCGCGCTCTCCCACGAGTGGTACGGCACGCGGGCGATTACCTCGATCGCCCTGAATTTGCGGTAGGAGGGTGCGCGGCCGTACACTAGATTCCCCATCCCGATAAAGCAGGTGCCGAGGATGCGCGGCACGAGCCCGGTGTGGTAGTTATCGAAAGGCGCGCGGTACTCGTTAAAACACACGGAATCGTTCAGTTGCGCGACCAGCTCTTCGTTATGCGTTTCTATTTCATACATGACGGCGGTTTGATTAAATCATGAACATCGCCCCCACGGCAATCAAGGCGGCCCCGAAGGCCGCCTTAGAGGTAAACTGCGTGCCCAAAAAGAGGATGGAGAAAACGAGGACAAAGACGACCGAGAGCCGGTCGAGCGCGGCAACGCCGGGGGCAGGGCCGACCTTGAGAGCCCCGAACATGAAGAGCCACGAGAGGGCGCCCGCAATGCCGGAGAGCGTGATAAAAAGGAGCGCGCGCCCGTGCGGCAAGGCAGCGAAGTCGAGCTTGCCGAATGCAAGCGACACCACGACAAGAAAAGCGGCCATGATGACGGCACGCACTGTCGTCGCAAGCGTCGTATCGATGTTCTGCAAGCCGATCTTCCCAAAAATCGCGACCAAGGCCGCAAACACGGCCGCGAGTAATGCAAGCGGTATCCACCCCATACTTTAAGTATACGTTACGCACGGAGGGGGAACAGGTGGCGGTGGAGGAGCTTGCGGAGTTCTTCGACAACAACGATCGAGGCGGCAACGGGAACGATGATGAGCCAGTCATTGAGCGAGAGCGGGACGGTGTGGAGGATGACCTGGAGCCACGGATGATAAACCGCAAGAAACTGAAGAAGGATGACTATCGCTGTCGCCCCAATGAGGAACTTGTTCCCTGCTATGTCGTGCAGTATCGACGCGCGCGTCGAGCGGCAATTCCACGCGTTGAACCACTGAAAGACCGCTAAGGTCGTGAGCGCCATGGTAGAGCCGTACGCGATATCGCTCCCGTAGGCGCGGTCGAAGAGGTAGAGCGTGCCTGCCACCATCGGGAGCGCCATGAGCGCCATGCGCGAGAGCATCATCGTGTCGACGAGATACTTTTTCGGCCGTTCGAAATGACCTCTAAGGAGGTTGCTCTCTTTGGGCTCCATCGCAAGCGCCACGTCAAGAAAGCCGTCGGTGACGAAATTGAGCCAGATGATCTGCGCGGCTAAGAGGGGTAGCGGGTACCCGGCAAGAAGCGCAGCGATGATCATGAGGGCCTCCCCTGCGCTTGTCGAGAAAAGGTAGAGGACGACCTTCTTGATAGTGATATAGATGCTCCTCCCCTCTTCAACCGCTGAAACGATGCTGCCGAAGTTGTCGTCAAGCAACACGATGTCAGCAGCCTCTTTAGCGACCTCGGTCCCTACCTTGCCCATCGCGACCCCAAGATCGGCCGCCACTAGGGGAGGCGCGTCATTAACGCCGTCACCCGTCATCGCGACGATCTCGCCGCGCGCGCGATACGCATTGATGATCCGCAATTTATGCTCGGGCGTCACTCGGGCAAAGACAGAGACGCCGCCGAGCGCGTTCGCAAGCCCTACGTCTGACAGGGGGCCGATCTCATCCCCCGTCAAGACCGTATCGCCTGCGTGATAGATGCCGGCCTCTTTGGCAATCGCGACTGCGGTCAATCGATGGTCGCCGGTAATCATCACGACGCGGATACCTGCCTCTTTGGTGCGTGTCATGGCCTCCCCAACCTCGGCGCGGAGCGCATCCTTCATACCGACGAGGCCGAGCAGGGTGAGCGACATTACGGCCTCTGGCCTAATCGACGCGAGATGATATGTGCGAGTCGCGAGCGCGATGACTCGCAGCCCCTGATGCGAGAACGCGGCAAAAGCCGCTTCAGCGTCAACGCGGCCGTGTACAGAAAAGGGGCGGCTCTTGCCGCCCTCGTATGTCGTCGTACAGAGTGCGAGCACCTCTTCAGGCGCGCCGCCTACGGTAAGGACATTGCCCTCGGCGCCCTTGTGCACGGTCGCGTGGTAGCGGAGCGCGTAGTCGAAAGGTATCTCGGCGACCAGGGGCAACTCGTGAACGAGTTCATCCTTATGAAACCCGAGCTTTTGCGCAAAGACGAGTAGCGCGGCCTCGGTGGGGTCGCCCGAGATCCGCCAGCGCTTTTCGTCTTCAAGATACGAGGTGCGCGCGGCGGCGAGCAGCGCCGCCGCGCGCCCGAGCGCGAGCAAATCCTCATGATTTGCCGCGCTGACGATCGTGTCCTCAATCGAAACCGCTCCCGCGGGCTCATATCCCTCCCCGCCGACCTCAAAGAGACCGTTCGGTGTCCACACCCGGCGGATCACCTGCTCGTTCTTCGTGATTGTGCCAGTCTTATCGACAGCGATCATGCGCGCCTGCCCCAAAGCCTCGATCGCCTGGAGCTTTTTCACGAGCACGTGGCGCTTCCCCATCCGCCACACGCCGGTTGCAAGGACCACAGTCATTACGATTGGGAGTCCTTCGGGGATAATCGAGACCGCAAGCGACACCGCAACGCCGAACATTGTCGAGAACGAGTTGCCCAGGGAAAGGCCGATCCAGAAAAGGAGAGTGACGACCGTCGCAACGACGACGATGACGGCGCGAGCGAGGTGCCGGATATTCGCCTTGAGCGGCGTCTCGGTGTCGACCAGGAGCACCTGTTCAGCGATTCTCCCGATGACGGTCTCACTCCCCGTCGCGACCACAACGGCCTTGCCGCTCCCCGCAAGGACGAAGGTGCCCTTGAAGACCATGTTGCGCTGTTCGCTCGCCGGCGCTTCAGGATCCGCAAGCGCTTCCGTCACCTTATGGACCGGTGTTGACTCACCGGTAAACGACGATTCGTCGACCTTGAGCGTATTCGCAAGCGTGATGCGCGCGTCGGCGCTGATCCTCTCTCCCTCTTGCAAGACGATGATGTCGCCCGGCGCTACGTCACGATCAGAGATGATGCGCTCGGTGCTCTCCCGCACGACCGTTGCAGAGGTCTCGACGAATGTCTTAAGCGAGCGCAAGGTGTGCGCCGCCCGGCCCTCTTGTATCGTGCCGACGACGGCATTGAAGATGAGTATCGCGAAAATAATCGCGCTGTCGGCCGCCTCGCCAAGGAGAAAGAGGGCGCCGCTTGCGGCAAGCAAGAGGTAGATGAGAGGACTTTGAAACTGCGAGATGAAAACGGCCGCAAGCGGCGGTGGCGGCTTCTCCGGCAAGACGTTTGGGCCATGCACGGCAAGCCTTTCCTTGACGAGCGCTTCAGTGAGGCCTTGATCGCTCGTGCCGAATGCCTCGAAGACTTCGCCGACGGAGCGTGCGTGCCAAGGAACCATAGGACAAAGTATACCGTTACATCGCGCTCTGCACTGCGAGCACGATGAGGAGTATGCCAAGTGCGTGTGTCATAAATGAAAGCACGAGCAGAGAGTGTGTAGAAATGTGCGATACGCCAAGAAGTGCGAGACCCGGCTCGTCAGGCAGCGGAGAAATGAGCATCACCATGCCGATCAAGGGAAAGAGGCGGTAGAAGTGCCGTTGCCGTATCACGTGTATGAAGCGCTGGCCTTTGCGGCCGCGTAGAAGATATGCAGCATCGGTGGAGATGCGGTCGCGCACGAAGAGAAAGAGAAGGTAGTCGGCAAGAGTCGCACCGAGGGCGCCCGTTAAGACGATCGAAAAAAGCGAGTAGTGCTCCGAGAGCTCTGCGAAGAGGGCGATTGCTGGAATCGCGGTGAAGACCGAACTGAACAAGGCGCCGGCAACGAAACTCGCAAAGTATTCACTCCCGTTCAAGGACGCGATGACGGCGTCAACGCTCCCCGACCGCACGATATAAGCCGTAACGCTAATTGAAACGGCGATGCAAACGAGGTCGAAGAGAAGACGGTCGCGCTTACGCTTCATCAGCGGGCGAGCCGGTTCCAGACGAGCGCGAAGACATGCCCGAAGACATATCCCACCGCGGCGGTAACAATGACGAGCATGATCGCCGACCAGATGTCGAAGGGTAAGACTGTATGCGTGACTTCAACCATGTGTATCTTCACGATGAAGTCCACGAGGCCTTGCCCCCATCCGAGGGCGACGATGACCGACCATACGACATGGATAAGGCCAACGAAGGCACCGAGCGTGATACCAACTTTATGAGGTTTAAGATTCATAAAAAAATAAAAAACGATTAATGCTCTTACTATACTCTCTATCTCTTGACGGCCGTAGTGCATTTATCCACTGCGCCTTTTTAATCATAAAACAGTTGTATTTTGTCTCCATCATGCATCAGGTAGTTTTCATACTCCACATTTTCAACGCCATTCACCATCATGCGCATATTCGCACCGAACGAACGCATATCCCGACCCCAGTTCTTAAAAAATTCACCGAGTATAAGGTCTTCACTTCGCACAACGCCGTTGAATTCAAGATGAATCAAGGGGAGGTCGTCATGCGTATGCATCGGCATGTGTACTGCGCCAAGGCCGATACCTTCGGGTATTTCTTGCTGCACGCCCTTCACATAAATCTCGAGAGACGGGTGCCAATGGAGGCCTCTCATGCTGATAACCTCCGAGTTGTCACTTTGCGAAGTGAAGAAAAACACTGCCCCTCCGATAATAAGAGCAAGAGCGACACCGATAGCGGCAAGCGAATAAGGCATAAAACGTACTTTCTACCAAACGGCAAGCCAGCCCTGCATCATCTCGATCTCGCGCGACTGTGAGGCGATGATGTTGTCTGCAAGTTCTTGCATCTCGCTTCGCTCTGTGCCAGCCGCGAGCATCCGCGCCATCATAACTGCCATCTCGTGGTGCGGGATCATCTGGCGAATAAACTCGAGGTCGAAATCCTTCGCGGCGGCAAGCATTGCAAGGTCTCCTTCCATACCCATCATAGAGATTCTCATGCCCTGACTCATCCCGCCCATCATTCCGCTTGAGTAGGCCGGGACAGAAGTTCCAAACCACACCTTGTACCACGCTGTCATTTGATTAATCTCGGTCGTCTGCGCCTCGATAATGTCTTGCGAGAGCGAGAGGATCTCCGGGCGCTTGCTTTTCTCAAGGGCAAGTTCGGCCATCGCGATTGCCCCTTCATGGTGCGGGATCATCTCCTCGATAAAATGCCGGTCAATGTTTGCACTCATCCCTGCCCCGTATATCCCGCCATATCCCATATATCCCATCATCCCGGGGAATACCTGCGGCATCGCCCACGCCCCAAGCACAAGCCCGATAATAATCCCTACTACCCCAATCCCAAGTACATTGTTCATAAGTCTAGAGTTTAGCATTTCGCAAGAAAGAGGCATTGACGGCGACGATGATGGTCGAGAGGGACATGAAGACGGCCGCGAGCGCAGGCTCAAGCACGATGCCGTAGACAAAGAGCGCGCCGGCGGCGATAGGGAGAGCGGCCACATTGTAGCCGGTGGCCCAAAAGAGATTCTGGAGCATTTTGCGGTAGGTCATGCGCGAGAGAGCGATGATCTTCGGGATGTCCCGTGGGTCATTCTTTACCAAAATAATGCCCGCCGATTCAATCGCCACGTTCGTGCCAGCCCCTATCGCAATGCCAAGGTCGGCTTGGGTAAGTGCGGGCGCGTCATTAACGCCGTCTCCAACCATCGCGACTCTCCCTCCCTTCTCTTGGAGCAGTTTGACCTTCTTCGCCTTATCCTCGGGCCGCACGCGCGCGAAATATTCGG
>MFLS01000020.1:7832-12949 GCA_001781625.1 Candidatus Kaiserbacteria bacterium RIFCSPHIGHO2_12_FULL_56_13 | reverse complement strand
GGGAAGTGAAGTGCGTGTAGTGCGTGAACGCGAGCCCGTAGTGGCCGATATTTTTCGTTGCGTAGACCGCTTTCGCCATCGAACGCAAGGTCGCCGTTTTAATGAGATACTCCTCGGGCTTGCCTTTCACCTCTTCGAGCAGAGTGTTGATGTCAGTGCCCTTCACACGGCCAGCGTGTGTCTTGAGGTCGTAGCCGAGGATTCGAAAGAACTGCGCCAAGTTCTCGATGCGGTCGGCGTCTGGCGTATCGTGCACGCGATAGAGGTAGTTATGCTTGTGGCCGTTTGAGGTCGAGAGCTTCGCGATGTGTTCGGCCACCGCCTCGTTCGCAAGGAGCATGAAGTCCTCGATGAGGAGGTTCGTTGCTTTACGCTCTTTGAGGCGAATAGCGATCGGTTTCCCGGCTTCATTGAGCTCAATCTTCACTTCGGGCGTATCAAACTCTATGGCGCCTTTCGCTTGGCGCCGCGCGCGTATCTTTTTTGAGAGTGCGAGCAGAATCGAGAGCTCCTCGTGCATCACGCCTTCTCCCTTGTCGAGCACCTCTTGCGCCTCTTCGTAGGTAAAGCGCTTGTTTGAATGAATGGCGGTCTCACCGAACCAGCGTTCGAGGATGTTCGCGTCGCTATCAAGCACGAAGACCGCCGAGACCGCGAGGCGGTCTTCGTTGGGGCGCAAAGAGCAGAGGTCATTCGAGAGCACTTCGGGGAGCATGGGGATCGTGCGATCGACAAGGTAGACCGAAGTCGCGCGCTCCTGGGCTTCATTGTCGAGGTTGCTGCCAGGTTTAACGAAAAAAGAGACATCGGCGATGTGGATGCCCACCTCGAACGTGCCGCCCTCAAGCATACGCACCGAGAGCGCATCGTCAAAATCTTTCGCATCGAAAGGGTCGATGGTGAAAGTCGTGGTGGCGCGGAAGTCGCGTCTCCGCCCGCCCGCTATTTCATCTGCGAGCATGGTGCGGCCATTTGCCTCGAGGTATGCCGCATCTTTTTCAGCGCCAGGAGGGAAGGAGGTGCGAAACCCTTGCCCTAAGACAAGAGCCCGCATCTCGACCTCGTGTACACCCGCCCTGCCGATGACTTCTTCGATCTCTCCGAAAGGGTACGGAGCCCCCTCCTCCCAGCCCTTCATCCTGACGAGCGCTTTGTTGTGGAGGTAGGGGCGTGCATTGCCGTGTACCACAAGCGGCACATGCATCTTCTTGTGATCGGGAGCAAGGAGAATAGCGCCGTTTTCCTCGACAAGCGTACCGACGAAAGTCTCGCGGGCGCGTGAGATGATCTCGACCACCCTGCCCGCCTCTCGCGGCGGCTGCCTCCCCACGGGGTCGCGATAGGTGCCCGTGGATTCAACTTTGACGATATCGCCGTGGAGAGCATGGAGCGTCGCCTCGGGCGGGATGATGAGGTCATCCTTTTTTTCGTCGTGGCTAAAAAAGCCGATGCCCTTGCGGGTCATCGTGATCGGGCCTTCGTATACCATCTTTTCTTTCATTTTTCTTCACTCTAGCAATAACGGCCTCGTTCTGCTATAGTGCCCGCCACATGTTAATGATCCGCCTTCAAAGGATTGGCCGGACGAACGATCCGGCATTTCGCATTGCGGTACTTGAAAAGGCGCGCGCGGCAAAATCGAGCCGTATCGTAGAAAATCTCGGCACCTACAACCCACATAGCAAGGCCCTCACTCTCGATGCGGAAAAGACAAAGGGATGGATCTCAAAAGGCGCGGAGCCGACCGGCTCGGTCTGGAATCTCCTTATCAAAAAAGGCATCATCGAGGGCAAGAAAGTAGATATGCTCCCGAGTCGTAAGCCGAAGATGGAGGAGGCGAAGGCTACGCCGGCTGTCGAGACTCCGACGACAGAGGCCGTACCGGCGGGCCAGTAACTATGGAGAACGACCACGCATTTTTAGAATTTGTCGTTAAGGCGCTCGTTGACAACCCTGATGCGGTCGCCATCACCCGCACGGTCGACGAGATGGGAGTCCTCCTCACCCTCACGGTGCATCCCGACGACATGGGCAAGATCATCGGCAAGAGCGGCAAAACGGCCGAATCATTGCGTATCCTCCTCCGCGTTGTCGGAATGAAGCACAATGCGCGCGTGAACTTGAAGATCAATGAGCCGCCGGGCGGCAAGCGTTCGCTTGAAATAAAAACCGTCGATCAAGTGGTCGACGAACTCCCAGGATAGTGAGATTTCATCTCATCACACTGTTTCCTGAAGCGTGCGAGGCATATTTGAACGCTTCGATTATTGGGCGCGCCCGTAAAGAAAAGAAGATACGCATTTCATACCAAAACCCGCGCGATTTTGTAAGTAATAAGTGGGGCAAGGTTGATGAACGCCCCTACGGCGGTGGGCCCGGCATGGTGATGTCCGCTCTCCCTGTAGTTCGAGCTGTACAGGAAGCGATAAGGGGGAAGAGGCGACCGCTCATCGTTTGGTTTAGCCCAAGCGCAAAGCAGTTTACAAACAAGAGCGCCGATGCGCTCGCAAAATATAGCGATATCGTGCTCGTGTGTGGCCGTTACGAGGGCATTGATGAACGTGCCGTGAAGATCTTAAAAACGCTTGCGCCCGTGAAAAAATTTGCCGTAGGCGAGGCGACCTTGACTGGCGGCGAAGTGCCGGCGCTCGTCATCGTTGATGCCGTCACGCGCCGTCTCCCGGGCGTCCTCGGTAAAGATGCCTCGGTAGAGGAGCGCCGTGTCGCTTCTTCTGCGGTCTACACCCGTCCCGAGGTAATCAAATGGAAAGGCAAGCGACATGTCGTTCCAAAGGTCTTGCGCACCGGGCATCACAAAAATATTGATGAGTGGAGAATGAAAAAGTGAGGAGTGGTACGATAGACGAGTATGGAGATTCTCGTCATTCGAGAGCCGATCGACCCGAAGACGCTTCAGGAACTCGCGGATGCTTGGCATAAGGTCCTCGTCAAAGGGGTTGCCGATATCGAGCAGAATGTCATCGCGCTCGGCGGCGAGTGGCATATGGACGCGAACAATTGCCTCATTGCCGAGGGTTCTCGCCAGGAGCATCTTTGGGGATTTAACATTTACCCTGACAAGACAGGTGCCGACGCCCTTGAGTTCATCTCGCTTATCAATATCCGACCGACGGCAGGGAATCGGAGCATGGAGATTACTGATAAGGGCATTCGCACGGCTATTCGTAGGGCGGCTGCACGTGTGCTACCCTTTCTTGGATTATGACCCGCGATGCTCGCTTCTATTTCGCGAATCTTGGCGCCGATGTCGCCCGCTGTGCACAGGCACTCGAGCGCCACGACGAGAAGCGCTACCAAAAACTTCTCGCTACCGCCCGCAGGACCCTCGAGCGCCTGCGTGAGAGCCCATCTGCTTTTGCAGAGGGCGAGCTCATGTTGCAGGGCCTCGAACTCACTCGTGACGCCCCTGCCTCATTTCGTCACGAACTCGACTGCCTCATCGTCCCTCTTGCTCTTATCCCCAGCACACCTTGACGACGGGAGGGGTAACGCGGTAGGGTAGAGAGAACCAGAGAGATTGAGTTTTGATATCTGGTGGGCGCGAAATTTTAATAGAGAACCGTTCTGAAACGCGGAGGCGTCTTTCGCCATGCGTTGATGTTTCGTTTATTTCCCGACCCTGCCGACAGGCCAAGGTCCAAAGATTAACCAGCCATTAATCTCTACGGCGCATGCACAATAAGCCCTTACCGCAAAAGACCTTCGGCGCCTATCGGGCGCCCTTTGTGCCATTCCCCGACCTTGTCGGCCATCAGCGTTCTTCATTCGAGTGGCTCATTAAAGAGGGACTCAAAGAGCTCTTTAAGGAGTTCTCGCCGATATCCGACTACTCGGGGAAAAAGTTCGAACTTAAGTTCGAGGAGTTTGAGATCGGTGAGTTTAAGTATGGTGAGGAGTTCGCGCGCGAGAATATGCGCACCTATGAGGCATCCCTCAAGGTCAATGTGCGCTTGCGTAATAAGACCCTCGGCACCGAGAAGACGCAAGAGATCTTTCTCGCTGATCTCCCCATCATGACGCCGCATGGCTCCTTTATCGTTTCGGGAGTCGAGCGCGCCATCGTGCCCCAGCTCGCCCGGAGCTTCGGCGCTTTTTTCGTCGCCGAATTCATTCGCGGTAAGCAGTTTTTCGGCGCGAAGATCATCCCTAGCCGCGGCGTGTGGATCGAAATTGATTCAGAGGCCGATGGCGCGATTTTTGTAAAGATAGATCGCAAACGCAAGTTCCCGGTGACGAACCTTCTCACCGTCTTTGGGGCAGGGCTTCGCGACAAGATCGCAGAGAAGTTCGCAGATGACGAAACCGCCCTCTCGGCGATCAGGGCGACCTTGGCGCACGACACGGCCTCTTCGATCGAAGAGGCCTACATCGAGATACACCGCCGCATGAGAGACGGCGACCTTGCGACACCCGAGAACGCCAAAAACTTCGTGCAAGCCCTTTTTTCTCCCGAGCGTTACGATCTCTCGAAGGTCGGCCGTCACCGCTTAAACGCGCGTTTTAACCTCCCTACGACTGAAAAGCAGCTTGAGAAGCGCGCACTTTCCCTCTCTGATTTCGTCCGCATCATCGCCGAGATCGCGCGTCTCAATGCAGACCCCAATGCCCGCCCCGACGATATCGACCACCTCGGATTTCGTCGCGTGCGCTTTGTGGGAGAGCTCCTCCAGGCGAGGATGCGTGTCGGCATGTCGCGCATGAAGCGCAATATCCAAGACCGCATGTCGACCATCGAGAGCGAGACCACCTTGCCGATGTCCTTGATTAATCCGCGCCCCTTCGCGGCCTCGGTGCGCGAGTTTTTCACCGCCAACCAACTCTCGCAGTTCATGGATCAGCAGAACATCCTCGCCGAGCTCGAGAATATGCGTACCTTGTCAGCACTCGGCCCCGGCGGCCTCACGAGAGAGCGCGCGGGCTTTGAGGTGCGCGATGTGCACGCCTCGCACTACGGCCGCCTCTGCCCCATCCACACGCCTGAAGGACAGAACATCGGGCTTATTCTCCGCATGGCAACCCACGCGCGTACCAACAATTACGGTGTTATCGAAACCCCGTATGTCAGGGTCAAGGGGGGCAAGGTGACCGACGAGGTG
>MFLS01000020.1:5078-7799 GCA_001781625.1 Candidatus Kaiserbacteria bacterium RIFCSPHIGHO2_12_FULL_56_13 | reverse complement strand
CCCGCGAAGAGGTGACCCTCATCGACGCTTCGACCTATCAAATGTTTTCGGTCGCGACCGCCATGATCCCCTTCGTCGACCATGACGACGCGAACCGCGCGCTTATGGGTTCAAACATGCAAAAACAGGCGACGCCCGTTCTCCTGCCCGAGATTCCGCTCGTCGCGACGGGTATTGAGGCGCACGCCGCTCGCAACACCGGCCGGCTCATCATTGCGAACGAGGCGGGCGAGGTGAGCTATGTCGATGCGCGTCGGATCGTCCTCGTCAATCGCGAGGGCAAGAAAAAGGAGTATCACTTGCAGGGACTCACGCAAACGAACCAGAACTCGGCATTCTATCAGCGACCTTCGGTCGCCGTGGGCGACAAGGTGAAGAAGGGTGATATCCTCGCCGACGCCTCTTCGTCGGCGAACGGCCAGATGGCCTTGGGGCAAAACGTGCGTGTTGCCTTCATGAGTTGGAGCGGCGCTAACTACGAAGATGCCATCATCATCTCCGAGCGGCTCGTTGAGGACGCGAAGTTTACGACCGTGCATATCGAAGATTTCGAGTGCGTCGTGCGCGATACGAAGCTCGGGCCCGAAGTGACAACGCACGATATCCCAAATGTGGGCGAGCTTCGTCTCAAGAACCTCGATGAGGAGGGGGTGATACGGATCGGCGCTGAAGTTCGGCCGGGCGATATTTTGGTCGGGAAGGTGACGCCGAAGGGGGAGACCCAGCTCACTCCCGAAGAGCGGCTCCTCCGCTCCATCTTCGGCGATAAAGCCAAAGATGTGAAGGACACCTCGCTCCGGATGGAGGGAGGCAAGCGCGGTCGCGTGATCGGCGTACGCGTTTTCTCTCGCGAGAAGGGCGACCAGCTCGAGAGCGGCATCATTAAAAAGATCGTTGTGATGGTTGCACAGGTTCGCAATGTCTCAGTCGGGGACAAGCTCGCCGGCCGTCACGGCAACAAGGGTGTCATCTCGCGCGTCCTCCCGGTCGAGGACATGCCCTATGACCGGGACGGCAACCCCGTGGACATCATCTTGACGCCTTTGGGAGTGCCCTCGCGCATGAACTTGGGGCAGATCCTCGAGATGCATCTCGGACTTGCCGCGCACACGCTTGGCTACCAAGCCATCGTCCCGCCCTTTGCGGGCGCCTCTGCCGATGAGATCAGGGATGAGCTTGAGGCCGCCGGCGTGAGCCGCTCGGGCAAGATGACTCTCTACGACGGCCGCACGGGCGAGAGCTTCGCTCAACCAATCTCGGTCGGCTACATGTATATCTTGAAGCTTCACCACATGGTGGAGGACAAGATCCACATGCGCTCGATCGGACCTTACTCCCTCATCACCCAACAGCCCCTTGGCGGCAAGGCGCAAAACGGCGGCCAGCGCTTCGGCGAGATGGAGGTGTGGGCCTTGCTCGGCTATGGCTCGGCCTACACCTTGCGCGAGATGCTCACCATCAAATCAGATGACATCACGGGCCGTTCAGCCGCCTTCGACGCGATCGTGAAAGGCGAGCCGATCGCTCACACCGGTACTCCCGCCTCCTTCTCTGTCCTTACGAATCAGATCAGAGGCCTCGCGCTCAACCTCGAGCCCATGGATCTGCCGCCCGAGAAAGAATAACTGTCCACTGCCGACTAACCACTATTTTTTATGGCATACCCCCCACGCAAATTCATGGGTCTCCGCGACACCTGGAACGCCTTGCGACTCGGCGTCGCTTCGCCAGAGCGCATCCTCGAGTGGTCGCACGGCGAGATCACGAAACCCGAGACCATCAACTACCGCACCCAGAGGAGCGAGAAGCACGGCCTTTTCGACGAAAAGATCTTCGGTCCGGAGAAGGATTACGAATGCTACTGCGGCAAATACAAAGGCATCCGCTACAAGGGCATCGTATGCGACAAGTGCGGCGTCGAGATCACGCGCTCCATCGTCCGTCGTGAGCGAATGGGTCACATCGAACTCTGCTCGCCAGTGGCGCACATCTGGTTCTTACGGTCTGTCCCGTCGCGCATGGCGCTTCTCCTCGGCGCCTCTGCCGCCGATATTGAGAAGGTCGTCTACTTTGCGGGCTATATCGTGACGGCAATCAATAGAGAGGGTAAAAAGCGTCTCCTGGGAGAACTTGAGGGCGAGTACAAGGCGAAACATAAAGCGGCTAAAGACGACAAGGAGAGGGATGCTTTAAAAGAGAAGATGACGCTCGCGAAGAGTGAGATCGACAGCATTGAGGTCGGCCGCGTCCTCGACGAGCTCGAGTACCACCGTTTTTCTGTCAAATACGGCGGTTTGTTCGAAGCCAGGATCGGCGCCGAGGCGATTTATGACATCTTTCGCGCCCTCGATCTCAAAGAGCTCGAGAAGACCCTCCTTGCCAAATACCAAAAGGCCGGTGTCGCAGAGCGCGAGAAGCTCGCGAAGCGCCTCTCCTTGATTTCAGGCATGATCGCGGCCGGGGTCCGGCCCGAATGGATGTTCCTCACCCGTATCCCGGTGATCCCGCCGGCGCTTCGCCCCATGGTCGCGCTTGAGGGCGGCCGCCACGCGACTTCAGATGTCAACGATCTCTACCGTCGCGTCATCAATCGCAACAATCGTTTGAAGAAACTCCTCGATATCCACGCTCCCGAGGTGATCCAGCGCAATGAGAAGCGCATCCTCCAAGAGGCCGTCGACGCTCTCCTCGACAACTCGATCCGTAAGGGGAGTTCGTCTG
>MFLS01000020.1:0-5035 GCA_001781625.1 Candidatus Kaiserbacteria bacterium RIFCSPHIGHO2_12_FULL_56_13 | reverse complement strand
GCCGCTCCGTCATTGTCGTCGGCCCCGACCTCGAGCTCGATGCGTGCGGGCTCCCCAAGCACATGGCGCTCGAGCTCTTTCGCCCGTTCGTGATCGCCGGGCTCTTGAAACGGGAGCTCGCGTTCAATATCCGAGGTGCCGGGCGTCTCATTGAAGACGGCGTCGCGGAGGTCTGGGAGATACTTGAAGAGGCGATTAAGGGCAAATATGTCCTTCTTAATCGTGCGCCGACTTTGCACCGGCAGGGCATCCAGGCGTTTCGTCCCCGCCTCATCGAGGGTGATGCGATCCAGCTCCACCCACTTGTCTGCCCGGCATTCAATGCCGACTTCGACGGCGACCAGATGGCCGTGCATGTGCCGCTCTCCGAAGAGGCGCAGTGGGAGGCCAAAGAGATCATGAGCGCCGCGAAGAACATCCTCAAGCCCGGGAACGGCGAGATGATTGTGCTTACCGCAAAACCGCTTGACATCGTGCTCGGCGTCTACTGGCTCACGCGCGCGATCAAGGGAGCAAAAGGTGAGGGAAGCTACTATCCGTCCACGAACGCGGCCATTCTTGCCTATGAGTATGGCGCGACTGATCTCCGCGCCGCAGTCAATGTCATGCCGACGGTCGATAAAGTGAAATACGCGCACTTTGCAGGCAAACCGTTCGAGACAACCGTGGGGCGACTCCTCTTCAATACCGTCTTGCCCTCTGATTACCCATTCGTGAACGACATGATCACCAAGAAGGTCCTCTCACGGATCGCAAACGATTGCATGAACCGCTACGGCCTCGATGCGATCCCGGGGATCGTCAATAAGGTGAAGCGTTTCGGCTTCGAGTACGCGACCAAATCAGGAATAACCTGGTCGCTTGACGATGTTTCGGTGCCGGAGAAAAAAGGCGCCGTCGTGAACGAGGCGCGCGCGAAGGTCGCGCACATCGAAGCCGACTACAAGAACGGCCTTCTCGCTGAAGAGGAGAAGCGGCGCATGGTCGTCGAGATTTGGCAAGGCGCGAAATCAGAAGTCGAGAAAATGGTCGCAAAGAATCTCGATCCCCTCGGGTCGGTTGCCGACATGGTGACCTCGGGCGCACGCGGCAGTATGGGGAATCTCACCCAGATGGCCGGCATGAAGGGCCTTATCCAGAATACCCAAGGCGAGACGATCGAGGTGCCCATCGCCTCCTCCTACAGCGAGGGCTTGAACCCGATCGAGTACTTCATGTCGACCCACGGTGCGCGCAAGGGTCTCACCGATACCGCGCTCGGCACCGCGAAAGCCGGGTACCTCACCCGCCGCCTATTTGATGTGGCGCAAGACTCGATCATCACCGAGGAGGATTGCAAGACAAAGCGTGGGGTTGCGATCCGTCGCATCTCGGCCTCTGGCATCGAGATCGATTATGCCGAGACGATCACGGGCCGAGTCCTTGCAGAACCTGCCGGTGAATTCAAGAAGAATCAGTACCTCTCTGCCGAAAACGCTAAGACGCTCGCAGCCTCTCTTGTCGACAACGTGGTGGTACGCTCCCCGATGTCGTGCGAGACCCGTTATGGCATCTGTCAAAAATGCTACGGCATGGATCTCACGACGAAAAGGATCATCGATCTCGGAGAGGCAGTGGGGACCGTAGCGGCGCAGGCGATCGGGGAGCCCGGAACCCAGCTCACGATGCGCACCTTCCACGCAGGAGGCGTCGCTTCAATCGGAGGCGATATCACGCAAGGTCTGCCGCGCGTTGAAGAGGTGTTTGAGAAGCGTTCGCCGAAAAATCCAGCAGTCGTCGCAAAAGTCGACGGCATCGTGAGCGAAATCAAGGAGCTCGGTCGCGAGAAGGTGGTCGTCGTTGCCCCTGCCGCCGGACAAGGGAAGAAGGGGGACGCGCTCGTCGAGTATGTCGCGCCGTACCCGCGCGTGCCTTTGATCAAAACGGGCGATACAGTAGCGCGCGGGCAGATCCTCACTGACGGCTCGGCTGATCTCGATGAGCTCTTCGAATACGCCGGCCGCACCATCGTGCAAGAGTACATTATCGCCGAGGCCTCAAAGATTTACGAACTTCAAGGCGCCTCCGTCTCTCGCAAGCACTTGGAGGTCATCGTCAAGCAGATGTTCTCGCGCGTGCGCATCACCGAGACGGGAGACACCGAGTACTCGGTGGGAGACATCATTGAGGGGTGGGAGTTTACCGCCGCTACTCAAGAAGCGGAGGAGAAGAGCACGTTGCCGCCCAAGGCGCGCGAGATCGTGCTTGGTATCAAGGAGTCAGCGCTCTCTCGCCGTTCCTTCCTCTCTGCAGCGTCATTCGAGCAGACGACGAAGATCCTCATTTCGGCGGCCCTCAAGGGCTCTCTCGACCGTTTGCGCGGCCTCAAAGAGAACGTGATTTTGGGGCGCCTTATCCCGGCCGGCACCGGTTTTTCGGGGAGCGGCAAGCATGCGTCGATAAAGAAACTGCAGGCAGAGCGCCCCGCGCCCCTCCCGCTTGAGCGTGCACTCCCGTATGCAGGTAAGCCGCTTGCCGGGAAGCGTTTCTCGTAGTGTGCCATGCCGCGCGATACTGTCGCGGAAATAAAGCATCGGCTCTCTATACAAGAGGTCGTCGCACCCTATGTAAAGCTCACGAAGGCCGGCCGCTCACAAAAGGGGCTTTGCCCGTTTCATAAGGAGAAAACGCCTTCATTTCATGTGTCAGTCGATCGAGGCACCTTTCACTGCTTTGGGTGCGGGGTCGGAGGCGATATGTTCACCTTCATTGAGAAGATCGAGGGGGTCGATTTTAGGGGTGCGCTCGCTCTCCTTGCTGAAAAAGCTGGGGTCGAGATCGTGTATGACCCGAAGGCGCGCGAGACCTCCTCGCGCCTTGAGCACCTGCGTGAGGCAGCCGCACGCGCCGAGGCTTTTTACACGGAGCGCTTGACTCCCGACAGCGAGGCCTATCGCTACGCCCGCTCTCGCGGCTTGACCCCCGAGACGATCAAGAGTTGGCGGCTCGGCGCCGCCGAAGACGCATGGCGTCTTCTCCTCGAGCATCTCACTACGCAGGGCTTCGTGCTCGAAGAGTTGCTCGCCGCAGGATTGATAAAAGAGGCCGACGGCAAGCCGGGGACCTATTACGACCGCTTTCGGCACCGCCTCATGTTCCCGATACGCGACACGGCAGGCCGCACTGTCGCCTTTACCGGCCGAACCCTTGGCGCGAGCGATGAGGCAAAATATCTCAATAGCCCCGAGACCGAGCTATATCACAAGTCGCAGATACTCTTTGGCCTTGATCGGGCGAAGGAGGCGATACGGACGCGCGGATTCGCGCTCCTCGTCGAGGGCCAAACAGATCTCCTCCACGCGCACCAAGCAGGATTTACCAATACGGTTGCGCTTTCAGGCACGGCCTTTACCGGAGAGCACGCCCGGCTCTTGAAGCGCTCTAGCGAAAACCTCATGCTCGCTCTCGATGCCGACTCGGCGGGCTTGACCGCGACCAACACCTCGGCTTTAGCGGCGCTTGCGGCGGGTATGCAGGTCAAGGCGGTACGGCTCCCCCTGGGCAAAGACCCCGCCGATGTCATACAGCAAGACCCGAAAGCATTCGCCGAGAGCGTGCGCACGGCCCTACCGGTGGTCGACTTTTTCTTGCATATCTTGGTGGAGCGCGAGCATGATGCGCACCGACTTGTCCTTGCCGCCGAGCGGATCGTCCTGCCTTTGATCCGTGCTGTCGAGAGTCCGATGGAGCGCGAGCATTTTATCGAACGCGCGGCGCGCGCGCTCGGCCTTTCAAACGAGGCCGTGCGGGCTTCGCTTAGGGAGGCGCCGCGAGAGGCGCCACGAGAGGATGCGGGAGCGCCTGTCGAGATCGTCCCCCCTCCTCGCTCTCACAAACAAATGCGCGCCGAGATGCTCTCCGCCGTCGTTGCGACCTATCCCACGACGCCGCTTGCGAAGCGGGTAGCGAAGGAGTACTCTCGTATCACTGAAGCCCCGCATGCTACAGAGGGAGTAACCGATGCCGCGCTCTTTAAGGTTGAAGAGGTGTTCGGTGAGAATCCTTCCGAGGATGCGGCAGACGAGCTTCTTCACGCCTTTGAAGTTGCGCATGTGCGCGAGGCGTATCAAGAGGCAGTGACCACACTCCGCCGTAGCGAACATGCGGGGAATGCGACGCTCATGCAACAGGCGCATGAAAAAGTAGCAGAGCTTTCAAAACGGCTTGCCGCGCTTACTAAATAATTTCACGATGCCAAAAGCCAAGAAAAAGGGGAGCAAGAAAAAGGCGCGGCGCGTGCGTCGCACGCGCCGCGTTGCCCAGCGCCGCGCGAAGATCCGGCGCATCGTTCGCATTGCCGCGTCAGGCGCTAAGGCGCGCGCAGTGACCGGGCGAGAACTCTCGGCAGACCAGCTCATCGCCAAAGGCAAAGAGCGCGGCTACATCACCTACAACGAGATCCTCAAAGCTTTTCCCCATGTCGAAGATGATGTCGATTTTCTCGATGCTCTCTACGAACGGCTCTCGACTGCAGGCATCGATGTGCTCGAGGGCGGCATCCTTGAAGATAGCGCCGACGAATATCTCGCGGCTCGTAACATCAAGGGCCGCGAATCAACCTCATACGACTCGATCCAGATTTATCTGCGGGAGATCGGCCAGTACCCTCTTCTCACTGCGGCTGAAGAGCGCGAGCTCGCGAAAAGAATCGAGAAGGGCGATGATGAAGCGCGCAACATCCTCGCGCGCTCGAATCTCCGCCTCGTTGTCTCGATCGCTAAAAAGTATGTCGGCCGCTCGCCCGATCTCACCCTTCTCGACCTCATTCAAGAGGGGAACTTGGGACTCTTTCGCGCCGTCGACAAGTTTGATTGGAATAAGGGCTTCAAATTTTCGACCTATGCGACCTGGTGGATCAGGCAGGCGATTACGCGCGCCTTGGCCGACCAGTCGCGCACGATCCGCATCCCCGTCCACATGGTCGAGACGATCGCCAAATACAAGCAGGTGTCGCGTCGCCTCGCGCAAGCCTTGGGGCGCGACCCCCAGCCCGAGG
>MFLS01000019.1:694-5291 GCA_001781625.1 Candidatus Kaiserbacteria bacterium RIFCSPHIGHO2_12_FULL_56_13 | reverse complement strand
TTTGCGAAATCGTGAATTCGTTTTTACCCCCAAAATTGAATACGAATTAGTCGCCGAGCGAAGCGAGGCGAACCTTTCAAACTTGCGAATTCCTTTCTGGTGCCGAGGGTGAGACTCGAACTCACATGAGGATTTTAATCCCTCCCAGCGTTTTAAGCGCTGTGCGGCTACCAATTACGCCACCTCGGCTTTCACTCCCTTATTTTTACCACGATGTGTCGGCTTCAGGCTATGACAATTCGGACACAATATTCGCAGATTCTTAAGTCGGTTATCAGAATGATTCCCATTTATATGGTCAATCTCGATAGGAATCCGACCATCTTCACTTCGTTTTGCCCATCCGCACTCCTCACACTTCGGTTTCTTCAGGCCAGCTCGGAATAAACGCTTTTTTAACTGATGAATCGCAAAATGACTATTCGAGACGAGGATCTCTTTAAGGCTACGAACAGGTTCTTTTTGGATAGTTTTATTTTTAGCCCATCCTTTTCCAAGAAAATGTTTGGTGTTGACGCGGTATTTCCCCGTGTATTTTTCGAAGAATCTATAATTTCCTCCTGCGCCGCGTAGTCCCATTTTCTGTAGAGCATCGCGAACACTCACGGACAAATCAACTACTTTTCGTAGGTTCTTTTCCTCCCAATGTTTCTTAATGGGTCTCACACATATAATATATCATATCTGCGTGTGCCACTTTGCTGGCATCGAACACAACGAGACTAATCTAAGGAGGCCCGAGCGGGAATTGAACCCGCGCATAACGGTTTTGCAGACCGTCGCGTTACCACTTCGCCATCGGGCCGTCTTTTAATCTTACGATTTTTCGAGCAAAAATTCTATCTTTGGCAACGGACGCAGGTGTGAATGCTCGGCGAGGTGGCCGCGAAAGTTGCCCGCGAGCCGAGAAAGAAAAGAGAGCGCCGCGCGCGACTCTGTAGCGGGGAAAACCGAAACAAAGATGCTCGCATGGTCAGCGTTCTTTGAAAGCGCCGTGCGGGTGACGGTGATGAGCGACTGGCTACTCGCTTCGCGCAAGATAAATTGTGCCGCTTCGTGCGCGATGAGTTCAGATATCTGTTGATCACGTTTACCCATAGCGTTACGACTCTTGTGGCGCGAAGGCAATCACCGTGTCGCCGTACGAGAGTTCTTCGCGCACCTCAAGCTCGGCACCGAATTCTCCCTCGACCTTGATCTCCTTCACATCGGCGCGTGCCTGCTGGAGGTTCTTGATTTTGCCGCGTGCGACCTCTTCATTGTTGCGAAGCACCTTGATGAGGTTGCCGACCCCGAGCGTGCCTGAGACGTAACGAAGCCCGACCACTTTTTTCTTTGCGGTTGACGAAAAGATTTTAAGGACTGTCGCGCGCCCAAGCTCGCGTTCGACAGCGATCTTGGGCGCGCGCGCCGTGAGGAGCTCGGCGACCCGCTTTGAGAGCTCGTAAATGACAGTAAAGGTCTCGATAGGCACTTGGTCGCGAAAGGCGAGCTCGCGCGCGGCTTCGTCGATGCTCACGTTGAAGCCGATGACAGCGCCCTTTGCGGCGCTCACCGCCTTCACATCGCCTTCAGAGACGGAGCCGACGCCGGAGCCGATGACTCGAAGCTCTGCGCGCTCACGCGTGACCTTAGCGAGTTCGTGGAGGATCGCGTCGACCGAGCCGCCCACATCGGCCTTGATGACGAGAGGGAGCTCGACAACACCCTCAACTCGCTCGGCACTCTTTTGTTTTACCGGTGTTCCTGCGTGCTCCTGTGTTGCCGCTTCCGCTTCTTTTTTCGTAGATGCAACCGTAAAGAGCGTACCGGCTGGCGGCAATTTTGAAAAGCCGGAGACGACGGCCGGTTCTCCAGGGCCGATGCTCTCCACGCGCGCACCGCGAAAGTCCTCAATGAAACGCACGGGCGCGTAGACGTCGCCGGCGACCACAAAGCCGCCTGTCGCGAGCGTGCCCTCCTTTACGATCAAAGTTGCCGAGGCCCCGCGCTTCGGGTCTTGGCTCGATTCAAGCACGAAGCCGGCTGCGCGCGCCTCACGATTGGCAGAGAGGTCGGTCAAGTCTGCCGCGAGTAAGACGAGGTCGAGGAGCTCAGAGACTCCCTCCCCGGTCTTTGAAGAAATAGGGGAGTAGGGGACATCTCCACCGAGGCCCTCAAGAAAGATCTCATGCTCGAGCAAGGACGCTTTTGTCCGCTCAATGTCCGCATTGCTCTTGTCGATCTTAGTGAGAGCGACGACATACGGGATTTTCGCCTCTTTGATCGCAGAGAGGGCATCAAGCGTTTGCGGCATGACGCCTTCGTCAGCGGCAACGACGAGGATCGCGATGTCGGCTGCGGCGGCGCCGCGCGCCCGCAAGGCCTTGAAGGCCTCATGTCCCGGCGTATCGAGAAAGGTGATTTGCCGCTTGGCGTGTTCAGCGATATATGCGGCAACGTGCTGGGTGATGCCACCCGCTTCGCCCGCAACAACGCTCTCCTTGCGGATATAGTCGAGGAGCGAGGATTTGCCATGATCTATGTGGCCCATCACGGCAATGACGGGCGGGCGCGCACGTTGTGTCATATGTAGGTACAATACAAAAATGTGGCGAAAGAAGCGAGTCTACCTTGATAGCGCGGCGGGTGTCGCTAGCAACCCCTCTTCACCGCACACGGAGGGCCGAAGGTCCCGAGAGGCGCTCGAGAAAGCACGGCTTACGATGGCACGTCTCATTGAATGCAAAAGTGATGACATTATCTTCACGAGCGGCGCAACCGAAGCGAACAATATTGCCATTCAAGGCCTTGCAAAATCGGGCGCGCATATGCTCTACCTCCCCTCCGCGCATGCCTCGATTGTCGAAACGATGCGAGCGCTTGAGAGCCGCGGCATGAGTATTGAAGCATTACCGATACGAGAGGGCCGCGTCGACATCAAAGCGACACAAAAGTTGCTTCGACCCGAGACGCTCCTCGTTTCGATAGATGCCGTGTGCGGCGAGACAGGGACAGTGTGGGATACGCGCGAAGTGAAACGGATTTTGCCTAAGCACACATATCTGCATGTAGATGCATCGCAGGCGCCATTTGTTGAAAAGCTCACACGTTCGCATTTTGACGCTGACCTCCTTGTCTTTGATGGTAGCAAAGTCGGTGTGCGCGGCGCTGGGTGCTTGATCGCGCCGCGCACAATCCCGCTTGCGCCGCTCGTCTTTGGTGGCGGGCAGGAGCGAGGGTTGCGGAGTGGGACAGAGAATGTTGAAGCGATAAAAGCATTTGCTGACGCGCTCTCCGCGGCTGAAAAGGGCCGCGAGACGTTCTTTGCACATGCCACGCGTGATCGCAAGCACCTCGTGGAAGCGCTTATGGGGAGCGGCATCTCGGATATCTATATAAATGAGGGCACCAAGGTCGCACCCCACATCATTAACCTCTCTCTTGTGGGTCGTGATACTGATTACCTCGTGACGCTCCTTGATGCCGCGGGGTTTGCGGTCTCGACGCGGAGTGCCTGCGAGAGCGACAAAACCGAGGGGTCGCGGGCCGTCCTCGCCTTGACTCGTGACAGGGCGCGCGCCCTCTCCTCTGTGCGCATTTCGTGGGGGAGAGAGGCGCGGAGCCGCGACCTCGCGCGCTTTGCCGAGGCGCTTGTCGGGGCGGTCGCATTTATTGACAAGACGACTTTGAAGTCTCATTATTGAGGCAATGGATATCGAGGATCTCAACAAATCCCAGCTCATCCTCCTCACGGTACTCGTGAACTTTGTCACGGCCGTCGCGACCGGCATTTTGACGGTCTCTCTGCTTGACCAGGCGCCGCCCATTGTCGCCCAAACCGTCAATAGCGTCGTTGAGCGCACAGTCGAGACGGTCACGCAGGTGGCGCCCGCCGCAGTCATTCAGGCGCCAAAGCCCTCGGTTGAAGAGCTCATCACAGCGGCTTTCGCGGCTGACGCGGCGCGCACAGTCACGATCTATGACGCCAAAGTAGGCACTTCGACACCGCTTGCAACCGGCATCTTTCTCCCTAAGGCGCACACGGTAGTGACGCTTGCCGATGCCGCATTGCCAAAAGAGGTGCTGATCGGTTTTGCTGACGGCTCTTACACGCCTGCCTCACTTGCAAAGAGCGATGACGTTGTCGTGCTCTACGGCTTTGCTGACGACGCAGAACTCCCTTCAGTGCCGACAGTCTCGCTTGTCGCCGCACAGGATCTCAAGATCGGCCAGACAGCGCTCGCTCTCGCGGCAGATGGGAGCGGAGTGACAGGCATCGTATCGAAGGTGAGTGAAGTGGGCATCTATACTTCGCTCCCCAAGGTCCCCGCTGGCGCCGCAGTGGTCGATTTGTCGGGTAATGTCATCGCCATAGGGAGCACAAGCGAGACAGGCCTCTTGATGGGTACCGACAGGGTTCGCGCTCTCCTCGCTGCAACCTCGACGCCGGCGACGCCCGTTCTTAGTTCATAAGGAGTAGAGAGTTATGCCCCCCTTTCAAAATTTCACGAGCAAGGCGAAAGAGGCGGTACGTCGCGCGCATGAGCTTGCGATTGAGCGCGGGCAAAACCATGTCTCGCCACTCCATCTCCTTGCCGCCCTTGTCCTCCAAGAG
>MFLS01000019.1:0-669 GCA_001781625.1 Candidatus Kaiserbacteria bacterium RIFCSPHIGHO2_12_FULL_56_13 | reverse complement strand
ACCGCATGGAGGTCGACACGATCATGCTGACCGATTCGATCATCGAGTCCTTAGAAGCGCCAGAGTCCTCGACCGTACTCTCGCCGTCGTATCAAATCTATCTCACCCCCGAGCTCGCACAGGCCTTAGAGGTCTCGGGCAAGATCGCCGCGCGCATGAACGACACCTTTGTCGGCACCGAACACCTTTTTCTTTCTGTACTTGAGCACCCGGGGCCCGCCGCAGAGCTTTTCGCGCGTTTTCGCATCAACCGTGATGCCGCGCTTGCCGTCCTCAAGGAGCTTAAAAGCGGCAAGGAGGGAGCGGGCGGCGAGCCGAAGCGCTTTCGCGCTCTCTCTAAGTACGCGCGCAACCTCACCAAGCTTGCCGCCGAGAACAAGCTTGACCCCGTCATCGGCCGCGACCAGGAGATAAATCGCGTCATCCAGATACTCTCGCGCCGTACCAAGAATAATCCGGTCTTGATAGGAGAGCCGGGGACAGGGAAGACGGCCATCGCCGAAGGGCTCGCCGGCCGCATCGCTTTAAACGACGTCCCCGAATCTTTGCGGGGTAAAGAATTGCTCTCCTTGGATCTCGGGCTCCTTATCGCCGGTACAAAATATCGCGGCGAATTCGAGGAGCGGATGAAGAATGTGATGAAAGAAGTCGAGCGCGCCGAGGGCAAGG
>MFLS01000018.1:9049-10056 GCA_001781625.1 Candidatus Kaiserbacteria bacterium RIFCSPHIGHO2_12_FULL_56_13 | reverse complement strand
AGTGTCCTCCAGCTCCCTCCGGCGGCATCTCGATAACCATCTGCAACAGCGGCAGTATTACGAATACCACTACTTCGAACTCTTCGACCGGCGGGAATACCGCAGGGGGAAGCGTCGGCGGTCGCGGAGGCCGCGGGGGAGATATTGACCCCGTCGGCAACTTCAACAACGGCGGCGCTTCGGGAGGCAACGGCGGCAACGGCGGCAACGCAGGCCCCGGAGGGCTTGTCGTGACAGGCAATGCCGTATCGATCGCGGACACTCTAAACAGGCTCAACACCACCCGCGTGCGTATTACCGAGTGATTCGGAGAGGGGTCTCTACGTAGAGACCCCTTCTCATGAGGCCTTGACGTGCGCTCGTTCGAGATGTACAACAGTAACACTTAGGGGGGTAGCACTTAATGAACACATCAGTTTTGATTTTGCCATCGCGCTTGGTGGCCACCTTTCTTGTGGTCGCTCTTTTCTGTACCCCGCTTTCGCCCCTCATTGCTTTCGCCGAGGAGGCGGCCACCTCTACCACTGATCGGACAAGCATCGACGAGCGGCTCGAAGAGAGGGCTGCCGACCCAGTCGTAGTTGAAGTTGTCGACCCGGTCACGGATGAGGTTGTCGCTTCTCCTCTCCTCGAACCAGAGCCAGTGGCGACGACGACAGACGAGGGCTCACCTGCGGTTGAAGACCCCGTCCTCGCTGAAGACCCTCCCACCGAAGATCCTCCCGTTGTAGACCCGCCCGCTGTCGAAGAGTCTCTTCCCGAGGATCCGCTTGTCGTAGACGACCCCTCGGCTTCATCCACTTCGACCACCGACTCGGGCGAGGTTGCTCCTGAAGAAAGTGACACCGATAACACCGACTTTGAAAATGTCACCGGCGGCGCACCTCCTCCGGACGAAGGAGACGGCCGGCCGGTCATTGATGCATCCGCGACCTCAACGGAAGCCCTGGCGAACGACCCGTTCTTCGCCACCGCATCGTCAACCGACGGTACGGGGCACAAGATCG
>MFLS01000018.1:8596-9030 GCA_001781625.1 Candidatus Kaiserbacteria bacterium RIFCSPHIGHO2_12_FULL_56_13 | reverse complement strand
TGATGCGGTAGCCTCAACGACCGTCAAGAACATACTGAACATCACCAAGTCGAACGTCGACGGACCGGGGGTCACCAATGGTTCCATCATCACCGGCGATGTTGACAACGAGGCCACTCTTACGACCACTGACTCGACGCAGGCGGAAACGGGAGAGAATACTGCCCTTGGGGGCGAGGGCCTCGCAAGCATCAAGACGGGGAGGGCGGTCGGGACGGCGCAGGTCTTGAATGTGGTGAACACCAATCTTTTCAACTCTGAAGGCCTCGTGCTCTTCATCAACCCCTTAGAGGGCGACGGCTTTGATCTTCGCAATAACGATCTCTCTTACTTTTTTGATGAGGGAGCGGGCGCCTCCCCGACCCAGCTTGGTTGTACGATCTTGACCTGTCTCAACAGCTCTGCTTTGAGCATTTTGAATAAGAATACGGCAA
>MFLS01000018.1:7218-8588 GCA_001781625.1 Candidatus Kaiserbacteria bacterium RIFCSPHIGHO2_12_FULL_56_13 | reverse complement strand
AACGATGTCTCGGTGCGCGCGGCGACGGGCGGCAACACGGCGACCTCGACAGCAAGCGGCGCCGCCTCGATCGAGACCGGCGACGCCTACGCGGTGGCCGATGTTTTGAACCTCGTCAACACGAACTTCATCAACTCAAGCTACCTCATCGCTTCGTTCAACAACTTCGGCGACATGAATGACGATATCGTCTTGCCAGACGCGAGCTTTTTTGACCGATTGCTCGCCGAGGGGGGCTCTCTGCCAGAGTTGAACTCAAGCTCCTACATCGTCAACAACACGAACGACGAAAACTTTTTCGGCACGACAACGACGCACGCCTTGACCGGCGGCAATGTGGCAACGACGACAGGCCTTGGGCACGGCGAGGTCTTTACAGGCAATGCGTATACGTCAAGCAACAGCTATACGTCCGCGAACCAGACCAGGGTCGGCGGCGCCTCGGTCTTGCTTGTCTTCAAGGTATGGGGCGAATGGTCGGGAGAGATTAAGGGCCTTCCCGCGGGGCTCGCATGGCGCGAGACGCCCTATGGCATCGAGATTTACAGCACGAGTTCGGGCTCGCTCGGCGAGGTCGGGGTCTACAACTCGTCGGCCTTTGTTGCTTCATCAACGAACTTGGCGACCGTGAACACCGATGTCAATGTGTGGGCCGAGACGGGAGACAACGCGACCGAAACATTTGACGGCGATGGGGTCATTCAAACAGGGGACGCCTACGCGGCGGCGAACGTCGTCAACTTGGTGAACACGAACATCGTGGGGCGCAACTGGATATTCGGCACTTTCAATATTTTTGGTAGCTGGAGCGGCGACATCGCCTTTGGCGGCTACAGCCCTGACCTCGGCGTGACGACGGCCGTCGAAGCTCCGAACCCTGTCCCGCCAAACTCCGATGTGGAGTATCGCTTTACAGTGACCAATAACGGCGATGTGGCCGCAAGCGAGGTGACCCTTACGGCTGAATATGACACTGGCCTCCTCTTGTTCACAAGAGGCAACACGCCAAGCGCCAATACGAGTGACGGCACTACATGGGATATCGGGTCGCTCGTCCCGGGAGAGACGCGGGAGATCAGCATGACGGCGCGAATTTTGGTGCGGAGCGTTCCCTCGGGCTTTTCGGTCTCGATCCCGCTCCGCGCAACCGCGCGGAGTGCAGAGAGAGACCAAAATGACGTAGACAACACAAGTCAAATATTTATTTCAGTCTCTGGGGCTCCTGCGGCAACCGATGACCCTGGCAGTGGCGATTCGGGTGGTGACAATGGCGAAGGAGGGGACGACTCTGTTGGCGATGGGAGTGGCGGTGGTGACAACTCCGGCGGCGACAACTCCGGCGGTGACAACTCCGGCGGTGACAACTCCGG
>MFLS01000018.1:5515-7116 GCA_001781625.1 Candidatus Kaiserbacteria bacterium RIFCSPHIGHO2_12_FULL_56_13 | reverse complement strand
GGCGCTGTCGGGATCTACACCGGGATATCGGCGCCTCCCAACATGCGCGTGCAAAAAACAACAGGCATCGCTTCGACAACGGCGCCGGTAACGGTTGCGTATAAAGTTTCCGTGGCAAACCTCAAATCAGCGGGCAATCTCTTCAAGGGGGTGCTGACCGACACGCTCTATAACCCCTCTGGTGCGGTGGTGCATAAAAATTCGTGGAAGCTTGATACGGTCTACGGGGGAGACGAACTCATCATTTCCTACGATGTCGAATTTGGGACAAGCACGGCGCCCGGTCTCTATAAAAATGTCGCACGGGTGACGGGGATCATCGGCAACCCCTACTCTGCCGCCGCAAGCGCCCTCAACCCCATTGAAGTCAGTCGCATCATCGAGATTTTGCCGAACGGCCTCGTACTCGGGGCGGCGACCTCGACGGTGACGGTCAAAGACGCATCGCTCAACAAGATGTCGTCTGCACGCTGTGAGCCGCTCCTCACGAACTATTTGCGCCGCGGGGCGGGTACTGTGGCCGAGGTGATGAAGCTCCAGGCCTTTCTCAACACCGAGGGCGCCCATCTCCCCGTCACCGGTTACTATGGCCCCCTGACGGCGGCCGCGGTAAGCGCCTTTCAACGCAAGTATGCGAGTGAGATTTTGACGCCGCTTCGCCTTACAGCGCCGACGGGCAATGTTTATGGCTCGACGCTGAACAAAATCAACGCGCTTACGTGTGGCGGCGTGACTATCTCGATACCGACATTGACCGAGACGCCCTCTGGCGCGTCATTTCGAGGTTCACCTGGGACGCCGTCACAGCCGAAAAAAGGTTCAGGCGGCGGCGCGCGTACGGGCTCGTCATCGTGGACCAACAAAGCATTCGGGACGAATTTGAAGAATCTCTTCCCTCTCTTGGCGCGATAACACCTCAAGGAGCTACAGGCGGCCGCGGGCAAGAGCTCGAAAGACGATAATGAGGATAACGAGAGACGAGAGGACAAAGAGCACGCTAAAGAGAAGCGGGGATTCAAAGATCGGGAGGAGTGTAGAGAGGAGAGCAGTAGGGAGGGCGGAGAGTGTGCCTACCACTTCGGTTGCCTTGGGAGACTTGCGCTCCTCAAGGGCTTTTTCAAGAATGGCGACACCACCCTTGCGGATCGGCTCAAGTATTTCGATTGCCGCGCCGGCAACCCTCCCCGCCGCGGGCAAGGCACTCCCCGCGGCGGATACCACTTGTTCGACCGCTTCAGCAAACGCCGAGGGGGCGGGCGCCTCGGCAACAACGATTGCCACCGCGCTTGAGGTTGCGTATGAGAGCGCGATTGCCTCACTCGTGTCAGGGTCGGTCGCACTCTCAATTTTTGCGTAGAGAGTGTGCGTTCCGGCGACCGCCTCCCACGGCGTAGAGAGGATCACCGCCGCGCCAGAGGTGAGAGAGAAGGGCACACTCCCGATCGTGGCGTCGTCAATCATGAATATCACCGACCCCGAGAGCGTTGCTTCGGCGCTGTTGTGAAGGGCGGCGTACGCTTTTACCGTGTCGCCAGCAACGAGCGTTGCCTTTGAGAGCCATACGGCTCCCGGGGTGAAGCCTGCAGGAGAGGGCGCCGCGC